>NZ_CAKKTL010000102.1:0-17735 GCF_920664355.1 Protofrankia sp. CiP1_Cm_nod2 | reverse complement strand
CCGCAGACGCGCGGCGCCACGGCGCCGGCCGCCCGGACGGAGGCCGCGTGCCCGGGGCCGGACACCCGGCACCGGCGGCGGGCCGGCCAGCCGGCCGGGGAAACATCCGGAAGGTGGTGGTCGTCCGGAAAAATCACCCGACGGTGACGCGGAAATGGTCGACGGTGACCGGCGGATGGCAACGATAAAGCTGTCATCCCCAGGGAGAGGACATAGGCTGGCGGATGTGGACGCCGAGCCAGTCGACTGGGACCTCGCCGTAGCGACCGCGCGGCGGCTTGTCCGGCCAGGCCCGCAGCTGCCCCGCGCCGAAGCGGACGCGGTGGTCGCGGACCTGCGGCGGCTGGCCGTCGAGGCGGAAGGCCATGTCCAGGCCTACACCCGGCTGGAACCGGCCGGTCCGGCCACGCCGATCGCCGTGGTGGACCGTCCGGAGTGGGTCCGTTCGAACGTCGCCGGCCTGCGGGTGATCGCCGGGCCGCTGCTGGGCAAGCTCGCTGACCGGGAGCGGGGCCGGCTGTCCTCGGCTGTCGGACGCACCGTCACCGGCGTCCAGCTCGGCACCGCCCTGGCCTATCTCGCGGGCAAGGTCCTCGGGCAGTACGAGGTCTTCCTCCCGCCCGAGCAGGCCGGGACGGCCGGCTCCGCCCCGGGCGCGGCCCCGGGCGCGGCCGCCGGGGAACCGGCCGGTGCCCTCCGCAAGGATCCGGCCGCCGGGGCGGAGGCGGACTCCCCCGCTCGGTCGATCGTCGCGCAGGCCGGGCGCCTGAGCCTGGTCGCGCCGAACATCGCCCACGCCGAGCAGACGCTGGGGGTCGACCCGCGCGACTTCCGGCTGTGGGTCTGCCTGCACGAACAGACCCACCGCACCCAGTTCACCGCCGTCCCGTGGCTGCGTCAGCACCTGGAGAACGAGATCGGCGCGTTCATCGAAGCGACCGATCTCGATCCGGAGGTGCTCGCCGAACGGGTGAAGTCGGCCGTCAGCGCCGTGCGCGGCGCCGTGCTCGACCGCGGGCCGAACGCGCCGAGCATCGTCGAGGCGCTCCAGACGCCCGCCCAGCGCCAGGTCCTGGACCGCCTCCAGGCGCTGATGACCCTCCTGGAGGGGCACGCCGACCAGGTCATGGACGCGGTCGGCCCGAAGGTCGTGCCGACCGTCACCGAGATCCGGACACGTTTCGACAGCCGGCGTGGCGGTGGTTCGCCGATCGACCGGTTCGTCCGCCGGCTGCTCGGGCTGGACCTCAAGCTCCAGCAGTACCGGCAGGGTGGCGCGTTCGTGCGGGCTGTCGTCGCCGAGGCCGGGGTGGACGCGTTCAACCTGGTCTGGGAGTCCCCCGAGACGCTGCCGACCCGCGCGGAGCTGGTCGATCCGGTTGCCTGGATGCAGCGGGTGCTGGGCTCGCGCCCGTCCCTGTCGGCCTGACCAGGGGTGTCGATCACCGGACAGGACGAGCGGGGCCCGCGCCCAGGGCAGCCCGCCGCGCGGGACGATGCCACCGCGCTTGCCAGGACATCGCCTGCCGGGACATCCGCCGGAGCCGGCCCCGCCGGAGCCACCCCCGACGGGGCCGGCGCGCCGGACGATGCCGTGGCACGGGACGGCGCGGGAGCGCGTGGCGTGATGCGGGCATGCGGAGCCGTGAGCGGGATCCGGGTGGCCGTCCGGCGCTCGATCGCCGATCTCGCCCCTGGCAGCCTGGTGCTCGTGGCCTGCTCCGGCGGGGCGGACTCGCTGGCGTTGGCCGCCGCGCTGGCGTTCATCGCCCCCCGCCGGGCTCTGCGCGCCGGGCTGCTCACCGTCGACCACGGCTGGTACGAGGGTTCCGCGGCACAGGCGGCCACGGTGGCCGCGCGCGGCCGGGCGCTCGGGTTCGACCCCGTGGAGGTGCTGCCGGCGCACTCCCCGCGCTCGGAGGGCGCCGCCCGGCAGGCCCGCCGGTCCGCCCTGCTCGACGCGGCGGGGCGGCTGGGGGCGAGCGCGCTGCTGCTCGGCCACACCCTTGACGACCAGGCCGAGACAGTGCTGTTGCGGCTCGCCCGCGGGTCGGGCACCCGGTCGCTGGCGGGCATGCCCCGCCTGGACGGAGTGATCAGGCGTCCGCTGCTGGATGTCCGCGGGTCGGCGACGCGCGACGCGTGCCTCGCCGAGGGGCTGACACCGTGGGACGACCCGACCAACGCCGACGAGGCGTTCGCCCGGGCCCGGGTCCGGCACCGGGCGCTGCCCGTCCTGGAGGAGACCATCGGGCCGGGCATCGCCGAGGCGCTCGCGCGCACCGCGGACCTGCTACGGGCCGACACCGGCGCGCTCGACGCCGACGCGGCGCTGGCCTACGAGCGTCTGACGCTGCCCCAGCCCCCCCACCAGCTGCGCGGTCATGACCGGGACGCGGCCGGGCCGCCCGCTCGGGTCGACCTGGACCTCGCCGGGCTCGCCGGGCTCAGCGAGGCGCTGCGTACCCGGGTGCTGCGCCGGGCTGCCCTGGCCGTGGGAAGCGCGCCGACCGGCCTGCGGGCCGATCATGTCCGGGCCATGGACGATCTGGTGACCAGATGGCGTGGGCAGAAGCCCGTCCCGTTGCCGTCCGGTGTTGTCGCCGTCCGCGCGGATGGCAGGATCTCGGTGTTCCAGACCACCGGACCGCGGACCGCGGGCCGGGAGGAGACCTCCCCACAGCCCGCGGCCCGCGGGTCCGGGAGCCAGTCCAGCACCCACGCGCGGGACGCCCTGGCCGGCCGGCCGCGCGGACACTCCAGGGAGACTCAGGTGGCCGCTGCGCACACGATGCCCGACGAGATCGGCTTCGGCAGGCCCGGATCAGGAACGGATCTTTCCCCGCGGACCGGCCAGCACCCCGACATCGCCGAGGTGCTGGTCACCCCCGGTGACATCGCCGCCAGGATCGGGGAGCTCGCCGCCCGGGTCGACGCCGACTACGCCGGCCGCGAGGTGCTGCTCCTCGGCGTCCTCAAGGGCGCGGTGATGGTGATGGCCGACCTCTCCCGGGCCCTGACCATACCGGTGACCATGGAGTTCATGGCTGTCTCGTCGTACGGCTCGGCCACCTCGTCCTCGGGTGTGGTGCGCATCCTCAAGGATCTGGACCGCTCGATCGAGGGGCGGGACGTGCTGGTGGTCGAGGACATCATCGACTCCGGCCTGACCCTGTCGTGGCTGCTGCGCAATCTGCGCTCGCGGGGGCCGGCGTCCCTGGAGGTGTTCACGCTGTTGCGCAAACCGGAGGCGCTGGCGGCCGACATCGACGTCCGGTACGTCGGCTTCGACATCCCGAGCGCCTTCGTCGTCGGCTACGGCCTGGACTACGCTGAGCACTACCGTACGCTACCCTACGTAGGGACGCTGCATGCGGACGCGATCGCGCGTGGCGCCCGGTAGGCCCCGTCCGCCCTGGCGCGGGCGATGGCGATGGCACGGACCGTGCCGATGATCTCGCGAGCGACGGATCCGGCGGGCCGGTGGCGGCGGGTCACGCTACGAACCGCCCATTCGGGGCAGCGCGGCGGAACAGTACGCATCAGTTGCCCGTTGCTCGGATGTACGCGCGGTAAGGCGCGCGTACCGGCGGTACCCTCGGCACAAGGGAATCCCGAACGAGGGCGGCACACACGTCAGGAGGGTGGAGCGCGCGTGTCCAGCGCTCCAGGCAGATGACTCCAAGAAGAATCTTCCGCGGCTGGGTGCCTCTGCTGCTCCTGGCCGTACTCGTGATCGTTCTCGCGACCAATGTGCTGTCTGGCTCAGGCGAGTACACCAAACGTGACCTGAACTTCATTCAGCAGCAGATCACCGATGGGCAGGTCAAGGGCGCCACCATCCAGGACTCGAAGCAGCGCATCGAGATCACGACGAAGGTCGGTGACAAGAAGTACGAGTCGTCGTACGTCACCGACCAGGCCGTGAAGCTCGCCGACGACCTGCGGGCGCAGCGCGTCCCCTACGAGGTCAAGGTCGAGCAGGGCAACATCATCGTGTCGCTGCTGCTCAACCTGCTGCCGGTGCTGCTGGTGGTGTTCCTGCTGTTCTTCTTCATGAACCAGATGCAGGGCGGCGGCAACCGGGTCATGAACTTCGGCAAGTCCAAGGCCAAGCTGGTCAGCAAGGACACGCCGAAGACGACCTTCGCTGACGTGGCCGGCGCCGACGAGGCCATCGAGGAGCTCCAGGAGATCAAGGAGTTCCTGGAGAACCCCGGCAAGTTCCAGGCCATGGGGGCCAAGATTCCCAAGGGCGTGCTGCTCTACGGGCCGCCCGGCACCGGCAAGACACTGCTGGCCCGCGCGGTCGCCGGCGAGGCCGGCGTGCCGTTCTACTCGATCTCCGGCTCGGACTTCGTGGAGATGTTCGTCGGTGTCGGCGCGAGCCGCGTCCGGGACCTGTTCGAACAGGCCAAGACCAACGCTCCGGCGATCATCTTCGTGGACGAGATCGACGCGGTGGGCCGCCACCGCGGGGCCGGCCTCGGCGGCGGCCACGACGAGCGCGAGCAGACCCTCAACCAGCTCCTGGTCGAGATGGACGGGTTCGATGTCAAGGGCGGTGTGATCCTCATCGCCGCGACGAACCGGCCCGACATCCTCGACCCCGCGCTGCTGCGCCCGGGCCGCTTCGACCGGCAGATCGTCGTCGACCGGCCCGACCTGCTCGGCCGTGAGGCGATCCTGAAGGTGCACGCCAAGGGCAAGCCGATCGAGCCGGACGTCGACATGCTGGTCATCGCGCGCCGGACCCCCGGGTTCACCGGCGCCGACCTGGCGAACGTGCTCAACGAGGCCGCGCTGCTCACCGCCCGGTCGGATCACAAGTTCATCTCCTCGGACCTGCTGGAGGAGTCGATCGACCGGGTGATGGCCGGCCCGGAACGCAAGAACCGGGTGATGAGCGACAAGGAGAAGAAGCGGATCGCCTACCACGAGGGCGGGCACGCGCTGGTCGGGCACGCGCTGCCGAACAGCGACCCCGTCCATAAGATCACGATCCTGCCTCGCGGGCGGGCCCTGGGCTACACCATGCAGCTCCCCCAGGAGGACCGCTATCTGCGCACCCGGTCGGAGATGCTGGACGACCTCGCGGTGTGCCTGGGCGGGCGGACCGCCGAGGAACTCGTGTTCCACGAGCCGACGACGGGCGCCAGCGACGACATCGACAAGGCCACGAAGATCGCCCGATCCATGGTCACCCAGTTCGGGATGAGCGACAAGCTCGGCGCGGTCCGGTTCGGTGGCGAGAGCAGCGAGGTCTTCCTCGGCCGTGACATGGGCCACCAGCGCGACTACTCCGAGGAGCTCGCCGCGGAGATCGACGCCGAGGTCCGCCAGCTGATCGAGTCGGCGCACGACGAGGCCTGGGAGATCCTCGTCCGCTACCGGGACGTCCTGGACAACCTCGTCCTGCGTCTCATGGACGTCGAGACGCTCGGCAAGGACGATGTCCTGGAGATCTTCGCGACCGTGGAGAAGCGGCCCAGCCGCGGCTCCTACACCGGCGTCGGCAAGCGCCTGCCGTCCGACCGGCCACCGGTGATGACCCCGGCCGAGCTGGCCCTGCACAAGTCCGGCGACGTCAGCGACCTCGTCGCCGGCAGCGGTGCCGGCGCTGGCGCCGGGCAGCACGGCCGGACGAACGGAGCCGGCCGCGGCGGCAACGGTAACGGTTCGGGCACCCCTGGTGGGAATGGATCCACAACCACCCCGGTTGGCCCTGCTGACTCCTCGGCACCCGGGGAGGAGGACACCCGGGCGGGCTCCTCGACGCCGTCGTCGCCCATCCCGCGGATCTCGGATCCGTGGGCGCCCCCGAGCCTGCCGAACGACGACGACAGGGGACGCCGTTGACGACCGATTCCGGCCTCGCACCTCCCAGCGGGCACACCTCCCTCTCCACGGCATCCGCGAGCGCCGTGGACACGGTGGACACGGTGGACACGGTGGACACGGTCACGCAGAGCGTGAACGCCGGTACGGCCCTCGCCGCGGACGTCGCCGCCCAGCGGCGGGGGCCGGATCTCGGCCCGCAGGCCGTCCGGCCGTTCGACCACGAGCGGGTCGCGCGCGCCGTCCGGGAGCTGCTGATCGGTATCGGTGAGGACCCGGACAGGGAGGGGCTGCGCAAGACCCCGGAACGGGTCGCCCGCGCCTACCAGGAGGCGGTCGAAGGCCTCGGACGGGACCCCTCCGAGGTGCTGACCACCGTTTTCGACGAAGGCCACGAAGAGATGGTGCTGGTCCGCGACATCGACTTCACGTCGCTGTGCGAGCACCATCTGGTCGCGTTCGCCGGCAAGGCGCATGTGGCCTACATCCCGAACGAAAGCGGCCAGATCACCGGGCTGTCCAAGCTCGCCCGGCTCGTGGACCTGTACTCGCGACGCCCCCAGGTGCAGGAACGGCTGACGACCCAGATCGCCGACGCGCTGGAACAGGCGCTCTCCCCCAGGGGGGTCATGGTCGTGGTCGAGGCCGAGCATCTGTGCATGTCCATGCGCGGGGTCCGCAAGCCGGGCGCCCGCACGATGACGTCGGCGGTGCGCGGCCAGTTCCTGAGCACCGCGACCCGCAACGAGGGTATGTCGCTCATCCTCAGCCGCCGCTGACCTCCCGCGGCGGCGCCGGACGCCTGGGCGCCTGTGCCTGACAGGACCGTGCCCGACGGGGCCCGTGTCTGATGGATGACCAGCCGTGCGGACGGCGCCCATCAGACACGGCCCACAGCCAGATGCGGCCTACAGCCGGCAGGCCTGGATGGACGAGACGATGATGCCCCGGGCGCCGATCTCCCACAGGTCGTCCATCACGCGGTTGAGCTCCGTGTGCGGCACCATGGCGCGCACCGCGACCCAGCCCTCACGCTGCAACGGGGATATGGTCGGCGACTCGTAACCAGGGGTTATCTCGCAGGCCTTCTCCAGCACGGAGTTCGGGACGTCGTAGTCCATGATGACGTAGCGTCGAGCGACCAGCACGCCCTGGATGCGGCGCAGCAGCCGTTCGTGCGCCGTGGTGAGCTCCAGCCCCTTCTTCACCACGACCACGGCCTCCGAGGACAGCACCGGCTCGCCCAGCAGCGTCAGCCCATGGGCACGCAGTGTGCGCCCGGTCTCCACCACGTCCGCGACGGCGTCGGCGACCCCGAGCCGGATGGCGGTCTCCACCGCGCCGTCCAGCCGGACGATCTGGGCGTCGACGCCGCGCCGGGCCAGGTCGGCGGCAACCAGCCCGGGGAAGGAGGTGGCGATCCGGGTGCCGGCCAGCGCCTCGACATCGGTCACGCTGCCTTCCGGCACGGCGTAGCGGAAGGTCGAGAACCCGAAACCCAGCGGCAGCAGCTCGTCGGCGGCGACCCCACTGTCGATCAGCAGGTCGCGGCCGGTGATGCCGATGTCCAGCCGGCCGGCCCCGACATAGACGGCGATGTCACGCGGCCGGAGGAAGAAGAACTCGATGTCGTTCTCGACGTCGGTGACGACCAGCTCCGCCGATTCGCGACGCGCCTGATAGCCCGCGTCGACGAGCAACTGGCTGGACGCGGTCGCCAGCGCCCCCTTGTTGGGCACCGCGAGTCGCAGCATCATCGCCCCCGTGTCACAGTCCGGCGCCAAATGCGCACCGAAGGGCCGTCATCACAGCCTGGAGTATACGTCGTGCGGTGTCAGACCTGCGGAAATCATCACCAGCTGGCTCCAGTACAGCAGCTGCGACAGCTCCTCCGCAACCCGCTCCGGCCCCTCGTGCTCCGCCGCCATCCAGGTTTCCGCGGCTTCTTCGAGGAGCTTCTTCCCGATGTGGTGAATCCCTTTGTCCAGCGCGTCCACGCTGCCGGATCCGGGCGTTCGTTCACGCCATTTTCCAGCCAGCTCAAGATATAGTTCGTCAAACGTTTTCATCGCTTCCCGGGCACCTTCCTTCCCACGGCCTTCCCACGCCTTACCACCAGTCGCAAGAGTGATCGTTCTGGACGCTGGAAGGGCTGTCCGCCGCCTGGAGCCCGCTCCGGCCGGCGACCCAGGGACCTCGGCCTCCCGGACCACGCGCATGCTAACGCAGCACCCTACGGCCCCGCGGGACACCCGGCCGCAGCATGATCACGCCCCCTTCGGCCCCACAGCCCCGAAACCCGGCCTCGGCAGGATGGAGGGCAGCCGGCGCAGCCCGCGTGGATGAGGTTTACTGAACGACTGTGTTCTGCCCAGCGCTCGTCGCCACCGACCTCGACGGGACGCTGATCCGCACCGACGGCACGGTCTCACGACGTACCCGCGCCGCGCTGGAGCGGGTCAGGAGCGCCGGGTCCATCATCGTCTTCGTCACCGGGCGCCCGACCCGGGTCATGGCCGACATCGTGGCCCAGACCGGCACGTCGGGCTTGGCCGTCTGCGCGAACGGCGCGCTCGTCTACGACCTGGACAACCGCGCCGCCCTCAGCCACCACGTCCTGGAGGCCGCCACCGCGCTCCGCCTGGCCACCGAGATCAGGGCGATCGTGCCGGACGCCGCCTTCGCCGTGGAAAGCGGTACCCACTTCGGCCGGGAGCCGGCCTTCACCACGATGTGGCCCGACCCGCACGAGGCCGTCGGGCACATCGCCGCACTGCTCACGGCCCTGCCCGTGACGAAACTGCTGGTCCGGCGCGCGCTGTCCGCGGGCGGCTTCGCCGACGTCCACAGCGCCATCGTGGCCGCCGCCGGATCGACGGCCGTGGTCACCACGTCCAGCTACGATCTTGTGGAGATCGCCGGGGCGGGTGTGTCCAAGGGCGTCGCCCTGGCGGAGATCGCGGCCGGGTACGGCGTGTCCGCGCGGCGCACGATCGCCTTCGGGGACATGCCGAACGACCTGCCGATGTTCGCCTGGGCCGGCCACGCCGTCGCGGTCGCCAACGCCCACCCGGACGTCCTCGCCGCCGCCGACGAGGTCACCGGCTCCAACGACGCCGACGGCGTCGCCCACGTCCTCGAACGCCTCTTCCGCTGACCACCTCGCCTCCGCCGGCCGCGCCGTCCCGGCCACGCTGCCTCCCACCGGCCGCGTCGTCCCGGCTGCGTCGTCCCGGCCATGGCGCCATGCCGCCGTGGCGGCGGGCGGCGTCGAGGGCCGCCCCGGCGGACAGATCCTTTCGCCGGGAGCGAGGATGGATCCATGCCACATCTGTCACCAGCACATGCACCGGCGGTGCTCCCGTGAGCGGCGCCGCGGGGGTGGGGGCCGCCGGCGCCCCGGCCCACGAGATCGATGCCGAGTTCCTCGCGCTGCCCCGGGCCGCCCTCGCCGACGCCGCCCTGCAGACCGCCCGCGACCTGGGCGCCACCCACGCCGACATCCGCGTCGAACGGCTGCGCAACGCGTCGCTGTCCTTCCGGGACGCCGGCCTGGAAAGCCGTGCCGACGGCCAGTCGGTCGGCTTCGCCGTCCGGGTCGTGCACAACGGCACCTGGGGGTTCGCCGCCGGTGTCGACCTCACCGTGGACGAGGCCGTCCGGGTGGCCCGGGAGGCGGTCGAGATCGCGCGGGTGGCGCGCCCGCTGAACAGCGAACCGGTGGAGCTGGCCGACGAGCCGGTGCACGCGGACGCGACCTGGGTGTCGGCCTACACGGTCGACCCGTTCGCCGTCGAGACGACCGAGAAGATCGAGCGGGTCGGGGGGCTGTGCCGCGCACTGCTGGCCGCCCAGGACGTCGACCACGTCGACGGCCGGCTCGGCCAGGTACTGGAGAACAAGTTCTACGCCGACCTCGCCGGGACGAGCACCACCCAGCAGCGCGTCCGGGTGATCTGCCAGCTTGAGGCGACCCGGGTCGACCGCGCCGCCGGCGGCTTCGAGACCATGCGCACGATCGCGCCGCCGGCCGGCCGCGGCTGGGAGTGGCTGGTCTCCGGCCCCGCCGCGGGCTGCTGGGACTGGGACGCCGAGATCGAGCTGATCCCGTCCCTGCTCGCCGAGAAGGCCAAGGCGTCCTCGGTCGAGCCGGGCCGTTACGACCTGGTGATCGACCCGTCGAACCTGTGGCTGACGATCCACGAGTCGATCGGGCACGCCACCGAGCTCGACCGGGCGCTGGGCTACGAGGCCGCCTACGCCGGGACATCCTTCGCCACCCTCGACAGGATCGGCACGCTGCGCTACGGTTCCCCCGCCATGCACGTCACCGGGGACCGCACGGCCCCTCACGGCCTGGCGACCATCGGCTACGACGACGAGGGCGTCCAGGCCGGGCAGTGGGACATCGTCCGCGGCGGCACCCTGGTCGGCTACCAGCTCGACCGCCGGATGGCCGCGCAGAACGCCGCCGCCCTGGGCACCGGGCGGTCCAACGGCTGCGCGTTCGCGGACTCCCCCGGGCACGTGCCGATCCAGCGGATGGCGAACGTCTCGCTGCGGCCCGCGCCGGGCGGGCCGTCCACCGAGGAACTGATCTCCCGGGTGGACCGGGGGATCTACGTCGTCGGCGACAGGAGCTGGTCGATCGACATGCAGCGGTACAACTTCCAGTTCACCGGCCAGCGGTTCTACGAGATCCGCGACGGCCGGATCGTCGGGCAGCTGCGCGACGTCGCCTACCAGGCGACCACCACCGACTTCTGGGGCTCGCTCGAGGCCGTCGGCGGCGAGGCGACCTACGTTCTCGGTGGGGCGTTCAACTGCGGCAAGGGCCAGCCCGGGCAGGTCGCGGCGGTCAGCCACGGCTGCCCCTCGGCGCTGTTCCGGAACGTCAACATCCTCAACACCCAGCGGGAGGCAGGCCGGTGACCACACAGTCCCACGAGATCGTCGAACGGGCCCTGGAGTCGTCGCGAGCCGACGGGTGCGTGGTGATCGCCGGCGAGTCGAGCACGGTGAACCTGCGCTGGGCGAACAACACCCTGACAACCAACGGCGCGGCCCGCGACCGGTCCGTCACCGTGATCAGCGTGGTGGGCCAGGCGTTCGGCGTCCGCTCGGCCAGTAACGTCACCGACAGTGAGGATCTGGAGAAGCTGCTGCGCCTGTCCGAGGCGGACGCCCGGGAGGCCGAGGACGCCGACGACTACGCCGGCCTGCTCGGCCCGGGCGCCGGCGTCGGCGTGCCGCACTCCCCGGGCGAGACCGCGGTGGCCGCCGCCGAGGCCGTCGCGGAGGCCACCTTCACCGACCCCGCGCAGCGCACCAGCACGGGCGTGTTCACCGGGTTCGCGCGGGAGCTCGGCGAGGCGTTCGCCGCGGCGCGGGCGGACGGGCAGCGCCTGTTCGGTTTCGCCGAGCACGGGCTGACCACCACCTGGCTGGGCACCTCCGCGGGCCTGCGGCTGCGGCACAGCCAGCCGACCGGGTCGGTGGAGTGGAACGCCAAGAGCACCACCCCGGCCGGCTCGGTGTGGCACGGCCAGTCCACCCACGACTTCACCGACGTCTCCGTGCCCGCCACCCACGCGCTGCTCCGCGAGCGCCTGGCCTGGAGCGCCCGCTCGGTGGAGCTGCCCGCGGGCCGCTACGAGACGCTGCTGCCGCCGTCGGCCGTCGCCGACCTGCTGACCTACACCTACTGGTCGGCCGCCGGCCGGGACGCCGCCGAGGGACGCACCGTGTTCAGCCGGGCCGGCGGCAGCACCCGGATCGGCGAGACCCTGGGCCCGGCCGGGCTGCACCTGTTCAGCGACCCGCTGGACCCGGAGCTGCCGGCGACCCCGTTCGTGATCGCCGGGGCGTCGTCGGCGACGTCGAGCGTGTTCGACAACGGGCTGCCGCTGCGGCGCACCGACTGGATCGTGGATGGCAGGCTGGCCACGCTGATCCACACCCGCGCCTCGGCACGTGACGCCACCGCCCGCGGCGACGGGAACGGCGGCAAGGTGGCGGCGGCCCCGTTCATCGACAACCTGACCCTCGACGGCGGCGGGACGGCGTCCCTCGACGAGCTGATCGCGAACACCTCGCGGGGGCTGCTGCTGACCTGCCTGTGGTACATCCGCGAGGTCGACCCGCAGCTCCTCCTGCTCACCGGCCTCACCCGCGACGGCGTCTACCTGGTGGAGGACGGCGAGGTCGTCGGGGCGGTCAACAACTTCCGGTTCAACGAGAGCCCGGTGGACCTGCTGGGCCGGCTCACCGAGGTCGGGGCGACGGTACGGACGCTTCCCCGCGAGTGGGGGGACTGGTTCACCCTCGCCCGGATGCCGGCCCTGCGCGTCCCGGACTTCAACATGAGCTCGGTCAGCCCGGCGAGCTGACGCCCGCGCGTCTGGGGCGCCGGTCAGGTAACACGGCCCGTCCCAGACGGTCAAAAATGCATGACCGGATGCTGACACGTCATGAAAGTGAGGGAACAGGCGGCCGCCCCGACAGCCGTTCCCGCCCTCACTTTCATGCACAGCACAGGATGTATGCGTATGACTGCCTGTGACCGGTGTTCCAGGGTTTCTGTTCCCGCCGTTCTGACGTGGCGCCCGCGTGGCGCCGCACACCGCCGTGCGGCCCGTGCCGGCCACCCCACGCCGCCGGAGCCGGCGGCGCGCAGGCCGCCCACGAGTTCATCAGAGTTCATCAGAGGCCCACGAACTCATCAGAGGTAGGCGCCGCGGCCGAACTGCTCCCCCTGCTGGGGGGCACTGGGCAGGGCCCGCCGGCGCATCTCCTCCAGCTGGGCCCGGGCGGCCATCTGCTGGGCGAGCAGCGCCGTCTGGATGCCGTGGAAGAGGCCTTCCAGCCACCCGACGAGCTGCGCCTGAGCGATCCGCAGCTCGGCGTCGCTGGGGGTCTGGGAGTCGTTGAAGGGGAGCGTGAGCCGGCCGAGCTCCTCGGCCAGCTCCGGGGCGAGCCCGTCGAAGAGCTCGGTGATCGCGTTACGGTGGATCTCCCGGAGACGCACCCTGCTCGCCTCGTCCAGCGGTGCCGCCCGTACCTCCTCCAGCAACTGCTTGATCATCGAGCCGATCCGCATCACCTTGTCCGGCTGGGGAACCATCTCCATGAGCGCGCTCGCGTGATCATTGTCGTCTTCGGCCGTGGGCGACGCGGCCGGGTCACCACCGGTCTGGGCGGCCACGACCCGCGAGCGGGCGGTCACGATGCCCTCGTCCAGCGTTCCGTCCGGTCCGACGACCACGACCCGTGGGTCCGGTTGATCTGCCATACACCCATCCTGCCTGGTCGGTCCGACAGGTATGCGGCCAGGACGGAAACGAGTCCGCGACTGGGCACCGTCAGCAACGGACGACCACCCACATCACTATCCGCCGCCAGCTCCGCTTCCCGCGGCCAGCGGGTCACGGTCAGCGCGTTACGGGAGGCCCACGGCTACCGGAGGCCCACGAGGCTACGGGGCGTCCACGGCGAGCAGGACCTTGCCCACATGGCCGAACTCCTCGACGCGCCGGTGCGCGTCGGCGACCTTCTCGATCGGCAGCACCTGGTCGATCACCGGACGGATCGCCCCGGCCTCGACCGCCGGCCAGACCCGCTCGCGGACGTCCGCCACGATCGCGGCCTTCTGCTCGTCCGGCCGGGCCCGCAGGGACAGCGCGTGGACGCTCCCCCGCTTGGCCAGCAGCGCCGCCAGGTTCAGCTCGCCCTTGCGCCCGCCCTGCAACCCGATGACGACGATGCGCCCCTCGACGGCCAGCGCCTCGACGTTGCGTGCCAGGTAGGACCCGCCCATGTTGTCGAGGATCACGTCCGCGCCCCGGCCGCCGGTGGCCTCCCGCACCCGGTCGACGAAGTCCTCGTCCCGGTAGGAGATGGCGAGATCGGCCCCGAGCTCGCGGACGCGCGCCAGCTTCGCCGGGCTGCCCGCGGTGGTCGCGATCGTCGCCGACGGCCGCAGCGCCCGCACCGCCTGGATCGCGAACGTCCCGATCCCGGACGCCCCGCCGTGCACCAGGAACACCTCGCCGTCGCGCAGACCGGCCACCCCGAACACCGTCGAGCAGACCGTGGCCGCGACCTCGGGCAGCCCGGCGGCCTCGAGCAGCGAGACACCAGCCGGCACCGGGAGCACGTGGCCGGCGGGGACGTTGACCCTCGTCGCGTACCCGCCGCCGGCGAGCAGGGCGCAGACCTCGTCCCCCGGCTGCCACCCGGCCACCCCGGCGCCGACCGCGGCGACCCGGCCGGAGCACTCCAGCCCCAGCACGGCGGACGCGCCCGGCGGCGGTGGGTAGAAGCCCTGGCGTTGCAGCAGGTCGGCGCGGTTGACCGCGGAGGCGACCACGTCGATGGCGATCTCACCCGGGCCAGGCGGGGCGAGGTCGTCCACCTCCGCCCAGGACATGACCTCGGGAGCACCGAAAGACGCCACCGTCACCGCGCGCACCAGCCCACCGTATCCGCGCTCGCCCACCCGCGCACGGCACATCCGCCGTCCACGCCATGGGGCGGCCCCGCCACCCGGCGTGGACGGCCGCGCACCGCGCCCACCCGCATCCACGATCATCAACCGGCCGCCGGCGCAGGCGTCCCTCGACGGGAAGGCGACCCACCGAAACCCGGCGGTTTCCCGGACCAGGCCGGGAGCCGCCCGGGAACCACCGGCCCCGGCAACATGGTCATACCCGGATCGCGGAACCCCGCTGAGGAAATCCGGACGGCTCACGGTGGCCCGCCGTTCCACGAGCTCCCGGCACGTCCGATACGGACGGGACGGCGTCACGCACCGGACCATCCGGGACCGGAATCACGAGCCGGCCAATGGCTCGGAAGAATTCCTCCGGCCGGGGGCCGGTCGTGGACGATCCGCCATCGAGCGTTCACGGCGGCGGAAATCGTCATGCGGGAGATCGGAAACTAACCCGAGACCAGCCGCAGTACGGCGGACCCGTCGGAAGACCGTCCGGCCAGCTGGATCGAAACCGCCCCGGGTTCCGGAACCGGCGGCCCCTGCACCTTGCCGGGAGCACAGAATCCGCCGCGGGAGCCACCGCCGCGGAGCAGCGTGAAAGTGGTGCCGCAGGTGCTTCTGAGAGTGCCGGACGCCCGCCCGCCGCCCGCCAGGCTCAGCGCGAAGTCGAGCCCGTCGGGGCCTATCTTGGTCACGGAAAGAACGTCGGGACCCACCGCGATGTCGACCGGCCCGTACACGGACACCTCGCAGGTGCCGTCCGCACAGGCTTCAAACCGTGCGCCGTCGACCGCGGCCAACGGCACAGGCTGCGAAATGGCTCTGGCCGCGGCCGGAATGGCTAAAGGAACGATGACGGACGCCGCGGTGGGGGCAGGCGAGGTGACAGGAGGCAGGATGGCGGGCACCGCGGCGACGGCAGGGACGGTTCCGACGGGGGCGCCGCCGGACGCCGTGATGGTGGCGGCCTGGGAGCCGCAGCCAGCTATGGAAAGCGCCACGAGAAGCGCGCATCCCACCCGTCCACGAGATCCTGGGATTGACACGGAGCCACCGTTTCGACAGGCCATCATCGATTGCTGGTCCTCTCGCTCTGTCACCGGCTATCCGGCGGGCTGGTGACGACGCGGCGTACCCGCCAGCCGCACTCCCGCGCGCCCGCACCGCTGGTTGCCGACTGATGGTCGCCGACTGATCCGCCTACGTCATGTCCAGCTAACGGTGTCATACGGTAGTTGTCATATGGTGGTTATTGTGACAACGATGACTCTTCCCTGCGCCGCGCCCTGGCGTCCCGGCGTGTGAATGGCCGGATGACGAGCACTCCCAGGAGGGTGCAGGAAGAACGCGAACGACTCGGAAAAAACCCGCGCGACCATGTCAGATGTGTGAAGACCGCGTCAGACGCGTGAAAGGGAACCGCGGTCCGCGGCGGCCTGTCTGAACGACGGCAGCGGCTCCGGCATGGGGCGTCATCGCCCGCCGGCCGGCTGGTGCGGAACGCCGCCGGCCCGGACCGGCAGCAGCATGATCCCCTCCTGTGCCGGTCAGCCGGTCCGACGGAGCCCGGACACTCATCGGGTGACACCTGATGATCTCCGGGCGGCCCGGGCACGGATCAGACAGGCTCGGGCTCGGGCTCACTTGGGGTGGGTTCGGTGCGAGGGGAGGGCTCGTGTGGGGCGGGCGGCAGGTCAGGCGTGCTGGGGAGCAGCGGAGCGGGATCGTCCGGGACCGGAGCATCCGGGTCAAGCGGAGGCGGCGGGGCAGGCCGGCGTGCCCGGACGTCCCGGCGAGCCACAACGGCTTCATGCGAAGCACCCATATGCGCCGGCATACCCCGACCGGCGCTCCGCGGAAACATCACCGGCGTCGGCCGCGCGGCCCTGGCGACGAGCCCGGCCGGCTGACCGGCCGGCTGACCAGCCGGCTGACCGGGCGAATCACCCGGCTTCGTCCGAATGATGACCAAATCATGACGATGACCGAATTGTACGGACCCGCCGCGGCCCATAGGCTGCGCGCCGGACATACTTCTCGCATCCTGCCATCGGGCGAGATCCACACGTGTGGCGCATCGCCTGTCGGACGAGCTTCAGGAGCGCGCCGGTTGGAACGGGACGGGGACACCACCGAAGCGGACAGTACCGCGGGCACCTTCGCCGTACCGAATGACCCCGTGGCACCCGATGGCCTCCACAGCGACCACGATGACCATGAACGCCTCGGCGATCACGGTGGCCCGGCCGCGGAGTTCCACGCCTTCTTCGAGCGGCATCATCGCCAGCTGTCCCGGCTCGCCTATCTGCTGACCAACGACCATGATGCCGCCGACGACATCACCGCCGACGCGTTCACCGCCGCCTGGCGGCGCTGGGACAGCGTCCGTCAGGCCGACAGCCCGCTGGCCTACCTCAGACGTACCGTCGCGAACATGGCGGCGAGCCGGCTACGGAAGATCATACGTGAGCGGCACGGCCTCGGCATCCTCGGCGGCCTGGCCGAGACCCGCAGCACCGACACCGACGTGCCGGCGGTCGTCGACGTCCGGACGGCGTTGATGTCGCTGTCGACCGGCAAACGGGAGTGCCTGGTGCTCCGGTACGCCTTCGACCTCTCCGAGGACGAGACCGCCCGCACCCTGGGGATCTCCGTCGGCACGGTCAAGAGCCAGACCTCCAAGGGCGCCGGTGAGCTGGAGCGCATCCTGCTGGCGGGCACGCGCGACAGCACACGCGACAGCGCCCGGGGGCCGCAGGCCGCGTCGGTGACGGATCCCGTGGCCCGGCCGGGCAGGAAGCATCCCGAGGCGCGCAAGGGGCTGCCGCGCCGACGGCACGACGTCGACCCGCGGGCGCGGCTGCGGGGCGGGGAGGCGACGTGACGGGCGGCCGCGGTGGCGCCGGCCGCCGCCACCGCGGACACACCCGGGTGGAACCGGGGCCGTGGCTGTCCGAGGCGCTCACGCAGGCGGCGGACGCGCACGAGCCGGACAGCGCACGGATCCGTGGACGCGTCATCGGGCCGGGCCACGAGACCCACCCGCCGCTGGCCCACGCTGCCGGCCGTCGTCCCGGAAGCCCGCCCCGGCCCCCTCGTGACCGGCGGCGGCGACGGAGCCTGGGAAGGGCGGTCCCGCGAGGGAGAGGGCCGGGGATGCCGCCGGTTGTCTCCCCCCGGTCCAGGATGATCGTCCTGGGTGCCGTCGCCGGCGTGCTCGGCGTCGTGGCGATCACGCTGACCGGTATCCGGACGGTCCCGTCGCACGATAATGATCATTCTGTGTCGGCCACGGCGCTTCCGGTGCCACCGGCCGCCGCCGCGACCGGGGCCGTCCCGCCCCTGCCCGCCTCCTCGCGGCAGCCCGCGTCGAGCGGGCCGACGGAGCAGACCACGCCCGGCC
>NZ_CAKKTL010000101.1:18170-19486 GCF_920664355.1 Protofrankia sp. CiP1_Cm_nod2 | reverse complement strand
CCGGTGCGGCGCGGCGCGGTCTGGGCGGACGCGGTCGCCCGCGGCCGGGCGCTGGCCGACGCCAAGCTGCACGGCGCCGCCCCGGCCGCCTACCTGGCGCTGGACCTGATCGCGCTCGCCGAGACCGCCGACCGGGACACCGGCTACGCGGCCGAGACCGAGGCGCTGGCCGACCTCGCCGTCAGCGAGGAGCTGGCCGCCAGCCTCTACGCCTTCGATCTGGTGCAGAAGCGGGCGAAACGCCCGGCCGGCGGGCCGGACCCGGCCCTGGCCCGGCCGGTGACCAAGGTCGGCGTGGTCGGCGCCGGGCTGATGGCCGGCCAGCTCGCGCTGCTGTTCGCGCAGCGCCTGGAAGTGCCGGTGGTGCTGACCGACATCGACCAGGACCGGCTCGACGCCGGCCTCGCCACCGTCCACCGGGAGATCGACAACCTGCTGACCAGGAAGCGGATCTCCCCGGACAAGGCCTCCCGGCTGCACGGCGCCGTGACCGGCTCGCTGACCAAGGACGTTTACGCCGACGCCGACCTGGTCATCGAGGCCGTCTTCGAGGATCTCGCGGTCAAGCAGCGGGTGTTCGCCGAACTGGAGGCGGTCGTCTCCCCCGAGACCCTGCTGCTGACCAACACCTCGGCACTGTCGGTCAGCGACATGGCGTCCGTGCTGGCGCATCCGCAGCGGGTCGCGGGGCTGCACTTCTTCAACCCGGTGGCGATCATGCCGCTGGTCGAGGCGGTGCGGGGCCGGCAGACCGACGACGCGGCGATCGCGACAACGCTCGCGGTCGCGAAGAAGCTGCGGAAGAACGCGGTGCTCACCACGGACACGCCCGCGTTCGTCGTCAACCGCCTGCTCACCCGGTTCATGGGCGAGGTGCTGGCCGCCATCGACAACGGCACCCCGGTGGAGGATGCCGACCAGGCCCTCGAGCCGCTGGGCCTGCCCATGTCACCGTTGGTGCTGCTCGGGCTGGTCGGGCCCGCCGTCGCCCTGCACGTCGCCGAGATCCTGCACGCCGCCTACCCGGACCGCTTCCCCGGCACCGAGGGCCTGGGCCGGCTGGTGGCCGCCGGCAGGACCAGCGTCTACACGTGGGGCCCCGACGGCCAGCGGGTGGACCCCGAGGCCGCCGAGCTGATCAGGTCCGCGGCCGGCGGTGACACCCCGGTGCTGACCGGCGAGCAGGTGCGGGAGGCGTCCCTGGCCGCGCTCGCCGAGGAGATCCGCGCCCTGCTCGACGAGGGCGTGGTCGCCGAGGCCGCCGATGTCGACCTGTGCCTGCTGCTCGGCGCGGGCTGGCCGTTCCACCTCGGCGG
>NZ_CAKKTL010000101.1:15532-17792 GCF_920664355.1 Protofrankia sp. CiP1_Cm_nod2 | reverse complement strand
CATCACCCCCTACCTGGACCGCACCGGCATCAGCGAGAAGATCACCGGCCGCCGCTTCACCCCACCCGGCGTGGCCACCCTGTCCTGACCCCTTCGCCCCGGCCCTGACCCGCCCCGGCCTTCTGGCATCGGCCTTCTGGCATCATGACAGCAAGCGCCTGATGCTATGATGCTTCAGTGCGGACGACGGTGACTCTCGACCCGGATGTGGCAGTAGCCCTTCAGAAAATCGTCCGTGAACGAGGGCTGTCGTTCAAAGAAGCGCTGAACACACTTGTACGCGCCGGCCTGGCGGCAGGCCGGCGCCAGGATGTGCCTCCCTACCGAGTACCCAGTCGATCGCTCGGGCTACGGCCCGACGTCGACCTCGACAAGGCCCTGCGACTCACTTCCGAACTCGAGGACGCCGAGATCATCAGTAAGCTTGAACTACGCAAGTGAAGCTACCCGACGTCAACCTGCTGATATATGCGCTGGACGACACCTCACCGAGGCACAAGCCGTCACAGGCCTGGCTTGAGGACATACTGTCCGGCACCGAGACCGTGGCGTTCGCCTGGCCGGTGCTTCTCGGGGTCATCCGGTTGACGACACGCGCCACGATCTTTCGTAATCCGTTCCGCCCGGAGGAGATTCTCGACATCGTCGACGGCTGGCTCAGCAGGCCGTGTGCCGTGGTGGTGCATCCCACCGAACGCCATGCGGCGGTACTCCGCCAGCTTCTCGAGCCGCTGGGAACAGCCGGGAACCTCACGTCCGACGCGCACCTAGCGGCCCTCGCCATCGAGCACGGTGCGCAACTGTGCTCCAGCGACGCCGACTTCGCCCGCTTCCCCGGCGTCCGATGGGTAGATCCTCTGAAGGCGTAACGCAATCGCGGGAACCGTAGGCCGGGTTCGCCGCCGGTCGGGCGGAACTGTCGGTGCTGGCTGGGAGCATGGCCGGCATGGCGAACTGGAGTGAGGTGGAGGCCGCGGCCCCGCGGCTGGCAGCGGCGGTCCGGGGGCGGTTCGAGGCGTACGGGCTGGCAATCCTCGCGACTCTCCGGCGCGACGGCTCGCCCCGGGTGAGCGGGATCGAGCCGCTGTTCGCCCTCGGCGAGCTGTGGCTGGGCATGATGCCCGACTCACGCAAGGCGATCGACCTGTCGCGGGATCCGCGATGCGCCCTGCACAACGCGACAACGGACAAGAACGTCGCCGACGGCGACGCGAAAATCACCGGCCGGGCGCTGGCGGTGACCGATCAGGAAAGCCTCGACGCCTACCGGGCGGCCTGGGCCGCGTCCGCGGAGATCCCCGTGCCGGAGCCGTTCGCCCTGTTCAGGCTCGACGTCACCGAACTCGCGACGATCGGCGTCGGCGACGAGGAGCTCGTCATCGACTTCTGGCGGGAGGGCGGCCCACCCACACGGACGACCCGTCAATGACGGCATGCGCATCACATGGCAGTCTGATGTCAGATCCTCCGGAAGCCGGAGCAAAACGATTGCCCACGTTTCTTCGACCACCCGGGCCACTGCCGAAAAATGGCCGACGGAAACAGGGAGTCCTATTCATAACTTTCATCTATAAGATCTAGATCGCGGCATCACCGCAGACCGAAGAACCGTTACAGATCTTGACCGAGGAGTTCTGTGTATCCTCGGTTCCGCGTATCCCCAGGCATCGGTATATCCCCATCGGGAAGCGTCGGGCGGATTTTCGGGAACGGTTGCTCGATCAAGGATGTACGGCCTGCTCCGGACGCGATGGGACGGCGTCCGGTGGTGCGGTCCGTCCAGTGGGCACGCCGGTGGGGGTGGGCCGCAGGGCCATGCCGATCCCAGCCCACACCAGGTCGGCCACGGTCGCGAACAGGCGGATGATCAGCGCGAGGACGGTCGCCGGCCCGGCCGCGAGCGCCGGCGCCAGGGTGAGGACGAGCACCGCCTCGCGCACACCCGCACCGGCCGGCAGCACCAGCACGAGAAAACCGGCCGTCCAGGCGAAGGAGTAGCCGCCCACCGACAGCAGCAGCAGGCGCACGCCGTGCACCGACGGGGTGAGGTCGCGGGCGAGCAGCCAGGTCGCCACCCCGTAGAGCACGAAGCCCGCCAGCAGCCAGCCGGCGGCGGCCAGTACATGGCGTCCGCCGGGAGGCTGTTCCAGCGGTGGGCGGCGCAGCAGCCGGAACGCGGACGCCAGCAGCGCGGAGAGCACCGGCGGGTACAGCACGGCCGCGAACACCGGGACGGCCAGCAGCACCAGCCCGTAGTGAC
>NZ_CAKKTL010000101.1:14930-15398 GCF_920664355.1 Protofrankia sp. CiP1_Cm_nod2 | reverse complement strand
GCAGCGCGCCCGCCGACACGAACGGCAGGGTCACCGCGGCGGCCACCCCGCCGCAGGGGACCGCCAGCGCCAGCACGATCAGGCTGGCGGACGCGGCCTTCGGCCGGGGCACCCCGTGGTCCCGGGACAGCTCCATCTGGGCCAGCACCGGCCACACGCTGCCGGGGACGTACTTGCCGACCTGCCCGACGAAGAAGATCCGCAACGCGGCCCGCAGTGGCAACGCCACGCCGAGCGACGCCAGCAGCGCCCGCCACGACAGCACAGTCGTCCCGACCGCCAGCACCGTGACGGCTCCCGAGGCGGCCACCCCGAACGCGGTCAGCTCACTGAACGACGCGCGGACGGCGTTCCACTGGCTGACCAGAGCGACGACAAGCAGGCCCGCCGCGACCAGCAACGCCACCCGCACCAGCCACCGACGCGCGTCCCGCCCCCGACCGGCCCCCGAGAACTGTCCCACCTCGG
>NZ_CAKKTL010000101.1:10939-14502 GCF_920664355.1 Protofrankia sp. CiP1_Cm_nod2 | reverse complement strand
CCGGGCTGGGGCCCTGCTCCGTGGGATGGCGGCCCGCCGTCCGACGGCCACGGACGTCAGCAGGCCGCATCCACCGCATCGTCCCAGCCTAGAGCCCTGGCGCCCCGCACCTTCCGGCGGCACGGAAGAAGCATGATCGCGCCACCACCGGGCCGCCGCCGGCTCCGGGCCGCCGACACATCGGACTCAGCCGAGGCTGTAGGTGGAAACTGTTGCCACGACAGCACTTTCCACCTACGGATTCCGCTGTTGTAGGTGGAAACCGTCGTCATGACAGCGGTTTCCACCTACGGATTCCGTTGACCGGGTCAGCGCTGGCCGGCGGAGGTTTCCTTCTCGGCTTCCTCGGTCTCGCCTTCGAGAACCGGTGTGCGGCCGGCGACCATCTCGACGATCCGGCGGGCGAGCTCCTGGGCGGACAGGCCGATGTCGGCCATGACCTGGTCACGCTTGCCCTGGTCGAGGAAGGTCTGCGGGATACCGAAGTCCCGCAGCGGGACGTCCACGTCGGCGTCGCGCAGCAGCTGCGCGAGCGTCGAGCCGACCCCGCCGACCCGGCCGTTGTCCTCGACCGTGACCACCAGCGAGTGTGCCCGGGCCAGGTCGACGAGCTCCGGGGCGAGTGGCTTGACCCACCGCGGGTCGACGACGGTGATCCCGATGCCGTGGCTGGCGACCCGTTCGGCGACCTGCAGGCAGGTCGCCGCCATCGCGCCGACGGCCACCAGCAGCACGTCCCGGGTCGGGGTGACCTCCGGCGAGCGGTAGAGGACGTCGACCGTCCCGACCCGGTCGATCGCGGGGATGTCAGCGTTGATCTTGCCCTTGGAGAACCGCACCACCGACGGCCCGTCGGTGATCGCCACCGCCTCCCGCAGCTGGGCGCGCAGCGTGGACGCGTCCCGTGGCGCGGCCAGCGCCAGCCCGGGCACGAGCTGGAGGAAGGACATGTCCCACATGCCGTTGTGGGACGGCCCGTCCTCGCCGGTGACACCGGCGCGGTCCAGCACGAAGGTCACCGGCAGCCGGTGCAGGGCGACGTCCATCAGCACCTGGTCGAACGCCCGGTTGAGGAACGTCGCGTAGACGCACACCACCGGCTTGATGCCGCCGAGGGCCAGGCCCGCGGCCGAGGTCACCGCGTGCTGCTCGGCGATGCCCACGTCGAACACCCGGTCCGGGAAGGTGGCGGCGAACTTCTTCAGGCCGACCGGCTGCAGCATGGCGGCGGTGAGCGTGACCACGTCCGGCCGCTCGTGGCCGATCTGGACGATCTCGTCCGCGAAGACGCTCGTCCAGCTGGTGCCACCGCCGGCCGCGGTGGGCTTGCCGGTGCTCGGGTCGATCACCCCGACGGCGTGGAAGCAGTCGGCGTCGTCCTGCTCGGCGGCCGGGTAGCCGAAGCCCTTGCGGGTGACGCAGTGGACGATGACGGGCCCGCCGAAGTCACGGGCGCGCCGCAGCGCGGTCTCCAGCGCGTGGACGTCGTGCCCGTCCACCGGCCCGACGTACTTCAGGCCGAGGTCCTCGAACATGCCCTGCGGCTGGACGACGTCCTTGATGCCCCGCTTGATGCCGTGCAGGGCGTCGTACAGCGGCGGGCCGACCAGCGGGGTGCGCCCGAGGACCTGCTTGACGACGTCGAGGACCTGCTCGTACTCGGGAGCGAGCCGCAGCGAGGCCAGGTGGTCGGCCAGCCCGCCGATCGTCGGCGCGTAGGAGCGCCCGTTGTCGTTGACAACAATGATCACCGGACGGTCGGCGGCGGCGATGTTGTTCATCGCCTCCCAGCACATGCCGCCGGTCAGGGCGCCGTCACCGACGACCGCCACGACCGAGCGGGACTCCCCGCGCAGCGCGTACGCCCGCGCCAGCCCGTCGGCGTAGGACAGCGCCGTGGACGCGTGGGAGTTCTCGATGATGTCGTGCGGCGACTCCGCCTGGCTCGGGTACCCGGACAGGCCACCGCGCTGGCGCAGGTTCACGAAGTCGTCCGCGCGACCTGTAAGGATCTTGTGGACGTACGACTGGTGACCGGTGTCCCACAGGATCCGGTCGTGCGGCGAGTCGAACACCCGGTGGATGGCCAGCGTCAGCTCGACGGCCCCGAGGTTGGGCCCGAGATGACCGCCGGTGCGAGCCACCGCGTGGATGAGAAAGTCACGGATCTCCGCCGCCAGAGCGGGAAGGTCCTCGGCTGCGAGTTTTTTCAGATCGTGCGGATTGCGGACGGTCGACAGAAGCGACACCGGCACTTCCTCTCCGTGCACTCCCTCCCCCCTTTGTGAGGGGATCCGGCCCCGGACGCGCTCAGTCTACGCAGGTCAGGGGATCATTCACGGTCACGGAGCGGACATGTGAGCACGTTCCAAACGGGCCCCAACCAGGGCAGCCGGCGCCTACGATGCGTGGTTTGCCCTGTTCCGCGGCTACGCCGGAGCGTGCATGCCCTGTTTTTCCCCGGCGTGTCACCGCGTTGACGGGTACGTCACCGCCATGTTCGCCCACCGTCATCCCAGACGCCTCCCTTGCCGGCTTCCACCGCCCGGAGCGGCCAGGATCGCCACGCACTCCACGTGGGCGGTCATCGGGAAGAGATCGAACGCCCGCAACGTGACGAGCGAATAGCCCTGCGCGACCGCCACGGCAAGATCGCGTGCGAGGGACGCCGGATCGCAGGACACGTACGCGACAGCCCGCGGCCTCAGGGCCAGCAGCGCCCGCATCACGGCCCGGCCGGCACCCGCCCGGGGCGGGTCGAGGACCGCGATGTCGGCGCCGGCGCCGGCCAGCCCGCGCAGGGAGCCCGGTGAGACCCGGACGCCGCGCAGCGACACCTGCGGCAGGCCGGTGAGGCTGCGCGCGGCCGACGCCACCGCCGCCGGATCCGACTCCATCGCCACGACCGTGCCATCCGGGCCGACGGCCTCCGCGAGCGCGGCGGCGAACAGGCCCGCGCCGGCGTACAGGTCGAGCGCTCGCTCCCCCGCGCGGGGCGCCAGGCCAGTGAGCACCGCGTCCACCAGCGTCTCGGGCGCGCCGGGGTGCACCTGCCAGAACACCCCCGGGCCGAGCCGGAACCGACGGCCGCGCACCACCTCGACGATCTCGCCCTCGGCGCCGGGACCGCTTCCCGGACCGGACGGACCGCCAGCGCCAGAGACAGCGCCAGCACCAGGGGCAGCGTCAGAGGCAGAGACGGCACCAGAGGCGGAGAGTGCGCCAGAGCCTGCGCCAGCAGCAGAGCCGGAACCGGAGTCAGCGCCGACGCCGGCTGGAACACCGGCGGCGGACGGGGTGCCGAAGACGCGGTCGGCGCCGGTACCGGCGGGCACGTCCGGGAGCCGGGTGACGATGGCGGTGCCGCTCGACACGCTCGCGGCGACCTCGATCTCACCCGCGGAGATCTCGCCCACGGACCCGGCCCGGGCCTTGGGATCGGTGCGGAAGCCGGCACCGGGACCGACATCGAAACGATGATCGGCATCGCTACGGGGGCCGGTCGCGAGGGCGGCCGTGCCGGTGTCGGCCTGGGCCTTGGAGCCGACGTCGGCGTCGGCCTG
>NZ_CAKKTL010000101.1:9654-10355 GCF_920664355.1 Protofrankia sp. CiP1_Cm_nod2 | reverse complement strand
CCCCACCAGCGGCACCAGCGGCACGCACCGGGAACACCCGGCCGGTGACCGCCGCGCGCACCAGTGGGTGGGCGATCAGGCAGTCCGCGGCGGGAACGATCTCGTGCGAGCGGTGGCCGCGCAGTCCGACCTCGCCCTGCGCGGTCAGCGCATACCGCATCCTGGTCCGCCAGCCCAGACCCTCACCCTCGGCCGACGGCAGCGCGCCCGACGGCAGTGCGCCCGACGGCAGTGCGGCCGGCGACAGCACGTCTCGCGGCGGCGCACCCGGCGATGGAGTGTCTCGCGGCTCGCCCGGCGGTGATGCGGGCGGCGGTGCGGGCGGTAAGGCGTCCACCGCCTCGACCTCGACGGGACGGTCCAGCCCGGCCAGCCGGCGCAGCTGCTCGCGGACCACCGTCGCCTTCAGTCGCCGCTGCGCGGCGAGGGAGGCATGCTGCCAGTCGCATCCCCCGCACCCGCCGGCCCCGGCGTGCGGGCACGGCGGGACGACGCGCTCCGGCGCGGCGCGCAGCACCTCGACGGCGTCCGCCCGCCAGTAGCTGCCGTGCGAGGTGTCCGTCAGCCGGGCCCGTACCCGCTCACCCGGCAGGGCGTGCCGGACGAAGACCACCCGGCCGTTGTCGCGGGCCACGCAGCTCCCGCCGTGTGCCACCGGCCCGACCTCGAGCTCGATCACGTCCTCGGCCGCACCCCCGGCT
>NZ_CAKKTL010000101.1:0-9439 GCF_920664355.1 Protofrankia sp. CiP1_Cm_nod2 | reverse complement strand
CCGCCGTATCCCCGGCCGCCGTCATCTCCCGGGACCGTCGAGGACCGTTCCCTCGATGACCGGCCCGCCGTCGGCCACGGGGCCGTCGTCCGCGGCGGGCTGGCGTGGCGCCAGCCGCCGCACGATGGCGAAGGTCGCGAGGATCGCCACGCCGAACAGGGGCAGGCCCAGAGCGATGTTGGCCGCGCCGAGCCAGCCGGGCTCACCGGCAAGATAGAGCAGGCCCTGGACGGCGAACCGGACGGTGAAGACCGCGATCCAGACGCCCGTCGCCCACACCGCGGCGCGCCGGGTGTCGGCGTGCCGGCGCCAGTTGGCGTAGCGGGGATCCAGCACCGCCATCACGTAGCCGGCGGACGGCCGGCGTACCAGCAGCGACAGCAGGCCGACGGCCGCGAACACGGCGTTCTTGGCGATGCTGGGCAGGAAGAACCCTTCGGCGCTGTGCGTGCGGGACGCGACGAAAGCGGCCACACCGACCGCGAACAGCCCGGAGAACGCCTGCTGGACCGGCTCCCGCCGCAGCAGCCGCAGCACCATGAGGGCAGCCGCGACGACGATCGCGACCACGATGCCCGCGGTCAGCCCGGCCTGGGAGTTGACGGCGACGAAGGCGGCGGTGGGAACGGCCCCGTCGACCACCCCCCGGACGCCACCGACAGCCTCGACCAGCGACACCGGCGGCTGGCGCGTCGACGGACGCCCGTCGCGGCTGGGCGCGCTCATGCGGCGACGGGCGGCCTGGGCGACAGCGTGTGTCGCGGGTCCGCGGCCGCGGGACGACTGTCGGAACTCGTCATGGCAACCGCCTTCACTGATGTGCCATCCACTGGTGTGTGCCATCCACTGGTACGCGTCATCTGGTGTGCCGTCCGCCGATCTGCGCTGTTTACCGATATCAACCTATATACGACATCTGGAACCGGCGCGACATACGCCGGGATGACACACGGGCAACGAATCAGCCCGGCCCGGTGTGCCCGCGTCCCACTGGTGGCCCACCGAAGGCCGGCGGGACCGGCCGGGCCCGCTGGCCGGTGTTCCCAGAAACGGGACGCGGGAAAACCGGGAGGACGCGGCCGTGCCACCGTGGGCCCGTCCACGCCCCGGCGCCCCGGCCGTGGGTGGCCACAACCGGCCCCGGCGGACATCGACACAGGCATCGGTGAACCTCGGCAGGACCTCGACCGGCCTCAACCGGCCTCAACCGGCTTCCGCGATCCGCACACCCGGGGCCGGCATCCGAGCCGTCGGCGTCGCGACACCGCCGACGGCCTCGCGCGGATCCGGGCCTGGGAGGCTCCGGCCGTCCGGAGCGTCCGGGCTGTGCGGGTCGGTGAGCTCCCGGGGCAGTTTCAGTGGCAGCGGGTCACGCAGCGGCATCGCCTGATCACCGCGTACCACCACCAGCCGGCGCAGCGCCTCGGCCAGCGGCGGGGCGGCGGCCGGATCGAGCGCGGCATAACCGGTGAACACGACCCGCAGGAACCAGCGCGGGCCGTCGATCCCCAGCATACGGCCGGGTATGAACTCCCCCGGTGTACCGGTCGGCAGCTGCAGGCGCAGTTCCCTGCCGTAGGGGCCACCGGTCTCCTCTGCCGTCCCGGCGGCGGTACGCAGGGAGCCGACGATCTCGGCCCGCACCTCGTCCCACAGGCCGGCGCTCTTCGACGCGGCGAACGCCGACAGCTCCATCCCGCTCTGCCCGTCCCTCAACGTCACCGTGAGCAACTGCCCGGAGGCCTGGTCGACCTGGAACTGCACCTGGACCCCGTCGATCACCGGAACCCGCAGCGACCCCAGATCAAGCCGGCGGACGTGGTCGGCCGGGGCCTGGTCGGCGTCGTGGGGACCATCATGATCAACCTCGGCCGGGTCGTGCCCGGCCTCGTCATACTCGTCCCGGTACTCCTGCGAATCCCGCCAGCCGCGACCGGCGCGCCTACGACCGCGCCGGAACACCGCGACCACTTCCTGTTCTCACGATCAGCTTCCCTGTCGTCACGATCGGCTCCTCACGCGTGTGATGGCCGGGTGTCCCCCGGCAGGATCGGGCGGCACCGGCCCCGTCCCAGACCGGAGGAAGCCGGCCGCGGATCCACGGGTGGACCGGGCCGAAGCCGGGGCCGGGGTCAGGCGAAACCGCCGGTCGACCCGAAGCCGCCCACGCCACGCACCGTCGGCGGCAGTTCGGCGACCTCCTGGAACGCCGCCCGTTCCACCCGCTGGATGACGAGCTGAGCGATCCTGTCACCACGGCGCAGCACCACCGTCTCACGGGGATCGGTGTTGACGAGCACAACTTTGATCTCACCACGGTAACCGGTGTCGACCGTACCTGGCGCGTTCACGATGGACACCCCGTGGCGTGCCGCCAGGCCGCTGCGCGGGTGGACGAACGCCGCGTACCCCTCGGGGAGCGCGATGGCGATCCCCGTCCCCACCAGTGCGCGCTCGCCCGGGGCGAGTGTGACGTCCCGCGTCGTGACAAGATCCGCGCCGGCGTCGCCGGCATGGGCGTAGGCCGGCAGCGGGAGATCCGGATCGAGCCGGTGTACCAGCACCTCCAGCGGGCCGGCCCCGGCAGGGGCTGCCCCGCTGTGCGGGCCTGCGACATGAGGCCCTCCGATGTGAGGCGTGGTGAGGTTGTCCGTCGCGGTCATGAGCCCCTCGTGATCTGGCGGATGCGGGCCGTCACCGGCGACACGCCGGAGCGCGGCGGGACGCCGAAGTAACAGCACATCGAAGACTAGCCGGCCGGAAAACAGACGATCATGGCTGTCCGCGCGGGACCACGGCGGAGACCGTCACCGCGCCACCCCGCCCGGCACGGCCCGGCACGGCCCGGCACGGCCCGGCACCACCTGGCCCAACAACCCGCCGCCCGAACGGCTCGCCGCAGCCACGGCGGGGCCGACACATCAACGCACCGGTCAGACGCGTCCGCGCGGCGGCGGAGCCGGCGAACCCACGGGAAAAGACGGGCACCGCGGACGACCGGTGACGGACGCGCGAGTGATGGCCGCCGCGGTGGATACTGACCGACATGCGCTACGAGGAACGGCTGGCTGTGCCCCGACTGTGGCATGTCTGGGCCGCGGTCTGTGCCGGCGTCTTCGGAAGCTACTTCACCGTGTACACGGATTCCGCCTGGGTCCGGGCCGCCGTCTACGCCGGCATGTTCGCCGGGATGGAGGCGGCGCTGTGGGCCCTCGGGCGGGCCCGGCTGACCGTGACCGACCAGACGGTGGCCGCGGCCGGCCGGGTGCTCCCCCGGGACGGCGTGCGCGATGCCGTCGCATGCTCCGACATCCGCACGGCGCTGGCTCCGGGGGTGCACGCCGTGACCAGGCCGTGGATCCGTACCGGCGTGTGGATACGCACGGCCGGCGAGGTGTGGGTGCTCTCGTGTCGGCACCCCGACAGGTTCGTGGCGGCGACGGACGTGCGTGGCCACCCGCTGACCAGCGCTGACAGCGGCCGACCGGGGTAGACCGACCAGGTAGGACGACCAGGGTAGGACGACCGAGGTGCCCGGCAGCGGGACGCCTGCCGGTGATGAACGATCGTCAGTAACAGCTGGCTGTCGGCAACGGACGCCGTCAGCCGGACTGCCTCCAGCGGGCCCTGGGCCTCCGGCGGAGGAACAACCATGATCCCCTCGGCGTCGGCCGCCGGGGCATCTTCACGGACGGAGGTACGGAAGTGTCCCAACCGGTAGCGAAGATCGGCTGGAAGATCGTCGGAGGCGTGGCGGGAGCGGCCGCCGGGTCGGTGGCGAGCAAGGCCGTGACCCTGGCCTACAAGAAGATCCGCAAGTCGGACCCGCCGCGCAGCCCCGTGCATCCCGACACGGCCTGGGTGGACGCGATCAGCTGGGCGGCGGCCTCCGGGGTGGCGGTCGGCATCGGCAAGCTCACCGCCGAGCGGCTGGCCGCCCGCAGATGGCTGGAGGCGACCGGGTCGCTGCCGCCAGGCATCCGCGAACTGGAGTAGCACCCGCCCCACCAGAACCGAGGTCGTGCCTGCCGCAGCCACAACCAACGAGGCCCCGAGGCCACCGGGGCACTGGGGCCACAGGCACTGGGGCCACAGGCACTGGGGCCACAGGCACTGGGGCCACAGGCACTGGGGCCACAGGCACTGGGGCCACAGGCGCGGCAGCCCACCACCGGCCGGCTCGACGCCCGCTACGCCTGATCGTGGTGCTGGAGCCCCAGGCGCGGCAGCCCACCCACGGCCGCGGGACCTTGGCCGATGCCCGCGGCCGCGGGAATCCTGGCCAACGCGGCCACGCCCGACGGAGCGGCCGCGTCCGGCTGAAAAGTCACGGCCGCCGGCGATCCGCGGGCCGCGGCGGCGTCCATCGGGGAGGATGACGACCGTCGGGAGACGCGACCGGGGAGGCGCACCGGGGCCGGTTGCCGCGTGCCGTCCCACGGGCGTGCCGCCGTCCGAAGAAGCCGGAGGAGATGTCCGTGGCTGTCTACGCGCTCGGTGACCGGGTGCCCGAGATCGACCCGTCCGCCTACGTCCACCCGGACGCGACCGTGATCGGCAAGGTGACCATCGGCCCCGAGTCGACGATCTGGCCGGGCGCGGTGCTGCGCGCCGACTACGGTGAGATCCACATCGGTGCCCGCACGTCCGTGCAGGACGGCACGGTCGTGCACGCGACCGCCGAACTCCCCACGATCATCGGCGACGACTGTGTCATCGGGCACATCGCGCACCTGGAGGGCTGCACCGTCGAGGACGGGTCGCTGGTCGGCTCCGGCTCGATCGTGCTGCACCGGGCCGTGGTCGGCCGGGGTGCGCTGGTCGGGGCGCAGGCGCTGGTCGGCAACAACGTGCGGGTGCCACCGCGGGCGCTGGCCGTCGGCGTCCCCGCGAAGATCCGTCCGGACGCGGTGGCGGAGAACGCCTTCGCGGCCGGGGCCGCGATGTACACCGCGAACGGCAAGCGCTACCGCGAGGAACTCCGCCGCCTCGACTAGATCGACCAGAGGGAAGCCGCATCGGCTGGAGCGCCGGTCAGGTAGCGCTGGATCCCAGCCACAGCCACCCGCACAGGCCATGATCCAGGCGACTTTGTCGTTGTGTACGCTTTTTGTCCGCAAAAGCGTACACAACGACAAAATTACGCCGATCTTCTCCGGTGGCCGGCGTCCATCGAAGCGTGCCACCGTGCGGGGGATACGCATGGCTACCTGATCGGCGTTCCAGGAAGGAAAGGCGATCTGCCCGGTCGGCGCGGCGCGGGCTCGGCAGGGCCCGTCAGTGATCGGGGCCGGCGTGGGCCGGCCATGTGGGGCGAGGGAAAATCGCTGGCGGCCGGCCGGTCGACGGCGGGCCTCCTTGGTGCCGTAGGTGGAGCCCGTCCGTCAGTCGCGGTCGGCGGGCGGGTCGGTGGCGAGGATGTCGTGGAGGGCGTCGAACAGGGCGGGCGGGGCGGCGATGGCGAGGTCGTTGGAGACCGGGCGGCCGTGCAGGCCACCGACCCGCAGCCCGGCCTCGGCCGCGACCAGCGCCCCGGCAGCGTGGTCCCAGGGGTGCAGGCCACGCTCGTAGTAGGCGTCCACCAGGCCGGCCGCGGCGGCGCCGAGGTCCAGCGACGCCGCGCCCATCCGCCGGATGTCACGCACCCGGGGGACGACCCGGGTCAGCACCGTCACCTGGGCGATCCGCCGTTGCACCGTGTAGCCGAACCCGGTCGCGACGAGCGCGTGCGCCAGGTCCGTGACGGCCGAGCCGGCCAGCGGCACACCGTTGCGGGCCGAGCCCTCCCCGAGCGCCGCGGTGTAGGTGACGCCCAGGGCGGGGGCGTGCACGACACCCGCCACCACCTGCCCGTCGACCTCGGCCGCGATCGACACCGCCCAGTTCGGCAGGTTGTAGAGGAAGTTCACGGTGCCGTCCAGCGGGTCGACGATCCAGCGCACCCCGCTGGTGCCCGGGTCGTCGGCGCCCTCCTCGCCCAGCAGGCCGTCGCCCGGGCGCGCCGCGCGCAGCCGGCTCGCGACCAGCTCCTCGGAGGCCCGGTCGAGCGCGGTGACGACGTCGGTGGGGGACGTCTTGGTCGTCTCGGCCACGACGTCCCCGCCGCGGCCCCGCAGCAGCAGGCCGCCGGCCTCGTGGGCGACGTCGAGCGCCAGCGCGAGCAGGTCCGCCGGCCGCGGCCGCCCGGCCGCCGGGGCACGGCCCGCCGGGACGTGGTCGGGTACCGCAGCGGAGGTCGCGACGGCGGACGCGGTGGGGGCGGACGATGCGGATGATGCGGTGGGGGCGGTGTCCTCGCCGGTGTCAGGCACGGGATACATCCTGCCAACCCGCTCCGCCCGCCACGGCCGCCCGCCGACACGATCCCACCGCCGGGAGCGGCGGAGGAGCGCCGGGGAGGCCCGGGATGTCGTGTGCCGGCCCGGCCGGCGGGACCCTGCCAGACCGGCGCACGGACCCTCACCACGGCCGGTGGGAGGGCGGCCGCGCACCTCCCCGGCATGGGCCCGGCATGGGCCGGGCATGAGGACGTCCGGCGTGGGCCCCGCCGGGAGAGCACGTCCGAACAGGGCGCGGGTGCCACGCGGAGACAAGGATCGGCGGGGATCCGTACCTGGGAAGGATCAGGCGCAAGGCCCGGTGAAGCCCGTGTCGGAGCTCACATTGTTCGACCCGTAGGATCGTTACCTGTGGTGACAGAAGAAGGCAGGAACCAGCACGACTCGGACGGCCGGGAGCAGCCCGCCGCCGACCAGTCCGTCCCCGGACGCTCCGTTCCCCAGCGGCCCACTCTCGACGGCGTCGAGGCACGCTGGTCGGCCGTGTGGCAGGAGCAGGAGACCTACCGGTTCGACCGGAGCGCCGACCGGGCCCGGGTGTACGCGATCGACACCCCGCCCCCGACCGTCTCCGGCTCCCTGCACGTAGGCCATGTCTTCTCCTACACGCACACCGACGTCATCGCCCGCTACCAGCGGATGCGCGGCCGTGAGGTCTTCTACCCGATGGGGTTCGACGACAACGGCCTGCCGACCGAGCGCCGGGTGCAGAACTACTTCGGCATCCGCTGTGACCCGTCGCTGCCCTACGACCCGGATCTCACCCCGCCGGCCAAGCCCGGCAAGGAGCAGGTCCCGGTCAGCCGCCGCAACTTCGTGGAGCTGTGCGAGCGGCTGACGATCGAGGACGAGAAGGTCTACGAGCAGCTGTGGCGCCGCCTCGGCCTGTCCGTGGACTGGTCGATGACCTACGCGACCATCGACGCCCGTTCCCGGGCGGTGGCGCAGCGGGCCTTCCTGCGCAACCTGGAGCGCGGCGAGGCGTACCTGGCGGAAGCGCCCACCCTGTGGGACGTGTCCTTCCGCACCGCGGTGGCGCAGGCCGAGCTGGAGGACCGGGAGCGCCCGGGCGCCTACCACTCGCTGGCGTTCGCCCGCACCGACGGCGGCGGGAACAGCGGCGCCGGCGGCACCGACAGCGGCGGGGACGTCGTCGTCGAGACCACCCGGCCGGAGCTGCTGGCCGCCTGCGTGGCCCTGGTCGCCCATCCCGACGACGAGCGTTACCGGCCGCTGTTCGGCTCCACGGTGCGCACTCCCCTGTTCGACGTCGAGGTGCCGGTGCGGGCGCACCGGCTGGCCGACCCCGAGAAGGGGTCCGGCATCGCGATGATCTGTACTTTCGGTGACCTCACCGACGTCACCTGGTGGCGTGAGCTGCGGCTGCCCACCCGCGCGGTGATCGGCCGGGACGGCCGGCTGCTGCCCGACCCGCCCGAGGCGATCGTCTCGGCGGCGGGCCGGGCGCACTACGCCGAGCTGGCCGGGCGCACCGTGCACGCCGCCCGCGAGCGGATCGTGGAGCTGCTGCGCGAGGCCGGGGCGCTGCTGGGCGACCCGCGGCCGATCAGCCATCCGGTGAAGTTCTACGAGAAGGGCGACCGGCCGCTGGAGATCGTCACGACCCGCCAGTGGTACATCCGCAACGGCGGCCGGGACGAGGCCCTGCGGGCGCAGCTGCGGGCCCGTGGCAGTGAGCTGCACTGGCATCCCCCGCACATGCGGGTCCGTTACGAGAACTGGGTGGACGGCCTGACCGGGGACTGGCTGATCAGCCGGCAGCGTTTCTTCGGCGTGCCGTTCCCGGTCTGGTATCCGCTGGACGACGCCGGTGCCCCCCGCTACGACCAGCCGATCGTCCCCGGCTACGCGGCGCTGCCGGTCGACCCGTCCAGTGACACCGCGCCCGGTTTCAGCGAGGACCAGCGCGGGATCCCCGGTGGTTTCGCCGCCGACCCGGACGTGATGGACACCTGGGCGACGTCCTCGCTGACCCCGCAGATCGCCGCCGGCTGGGGCAGCGACGACGATCTGTTCGCCCGGGTGTTCCCGATGGACCTGCGCCCCCAGGCGCACGAGATCATCCGGACCTGGCTATTCTCCACCGTGCTGCGCAGCCACACCGAGTTCGGCACGCTGCCGTGGACGAACACGGCCATCTCCGGGTGGATCCTCGACCCGGACCGCAAGAAGATGTCGAAGTCCAAGGGCAACGTCGTCACCCCGCTGGACCTGCTCGAACAGCACGGGTCGGACGCGGTGCGCTACTGGGCCGCCGCCGGCCGGCCGGGCACCGACACCACCTTCGACGTCGGCCAGATGAAGATCGGCCGCCGGCTGGCCATCAAGCTGCTCAACGCCAGCCGGTTCGCCCTCGGCCTCGGCGCGGTCGAGGACGCCGGCACCATCGCCGAGCCGCTCGACCGGGCGCTGCTGGCGACGCTGGCGGAGGTGGTGGACGCCGCGTCCACCACGCTGGACAACTACGACTACACCCGCGCGCTCGAGCTCACCGAGTCGTTCTTCTGGCGGTTCTGCGACGACTACGTCGAGCTGGTCAAGGGACGCGCGTACGGCTCGTTCGGCGAGCCGGGCGCGGCGTCCGCGCGGGCCACGCTGGCCATCGCCCTGTCCACGGTGCTCGCGCTGTTCGCGCCGTTCCTGCCCTTCGTCACCGAGGAGGTCTGGTCGTGGTGGAAGCCCGGGTCGGTGCACCGTTCCCGCTGGCCGGAGGCCGGCGAGCTGCGCAAGATCGCTGACAGTGGTGACCCGCGCCTGCTTGAGGCGGTCAGCACGGCGCTCACGGCGATCCGGCGGGCCAAGTCGGAGGCGAAGGTGTCGATGAAGGCGGCGGTGGCCTCCGCGCGGGTCAGCGGGGACGCCGACCTGGTCGGCCTGGTCGAGGCCGTCGCGGCCGACCTGCGCAGCGCCGGCAGCATCACGGCGCTGACCTTCACCCGGGGCACCGGCGAACTGGCGGTCGACGTCGCCCTCGCAGGCTGACCGCTGCCGGCTGACCGCTGCCGGCTGACCGCTGCCGGCTGACCGCTGCCGGCTGACCGCTGCCGGCTGACCGCCGGGCGCGCCCGGCGGCCCCAGCC
>NZ_CAKKTL010000100.1:14513-19192 GCF_920664355.1 Protofrankia sp. CiP1_Cm_nod2 | reverse complement strand
GGTGAGCACCGGTATGAAACCCGGGGTGACCGGGATGTCGGATGGCTTTCCGCCATGGGATCCGATTGTCGAATCTCCGGTCCGGTCCGGTCCGGGCCACGTGGCCGCGGATTTCCACTGGGTGTCCCAGCTGTGTCCTAACGATTATCAACCGCATCCTCGACCGTCTTTTCCTGTAACGGGAAGACCCGGCCGTGACATCCAAAATACATGATCATGCATTCCTCGCGTCTCCGCATCCGCCGGGAGCACGTCCACATCGCGGATCAGGGGAGAGAGGGGGAGACAAACCGTGGATGCGCTCGATAAGGTGTCTGGGTGGTGAATCTGCGGATCTCGGATGAAGCCGGCCGACCGGTGGCGCTGACGGCGCCGGCCGGCAGCGGACAGGCGCCGGCGGGCTGCCCCGCTTCAGGACGCAGACCCTCGGCGGGACGTCGGCGGCTCACCGTCGCGCTCCGGGCGGGCGGGGAGCGCACGGCATCGGTCCACGGGTTTCCGTGAGCATGACCGCGGACGCGGCGGTAACAGGCAGGTCTACCCGCAACTAACGACCAACATCATAATCTGTGCCAGGCACGACGGCGTGCCAGCTCAGATGGGGATCCGGACCGGTCCGCACCGGATCGCGTCCTCGGCGTGCCGTGCGCCCACGGCCGGCCCCGGTTCCGGCCCTGACCCCGGTTCCGGCTCAGATTCCGGCTCCGGCTCGGTCACCGCGATTTCGGCGAAATCCGCCGACGTGGTGACGGAATTTTCTCAGCAACGTCGCTGAACCATTGTCCGGCCGGCATCGTGACTCCGGCGGATATCTCGACGACAGTGAGGGGGACGCGTGAGGACACGTTCGAAACTCTGGGCGCTGTGCGCACTGCTGTGCGCGCTCCTGGTGGGCTGTGGCTCGGACACGGACAACACCGGTCCGACGACTCCGTCCGGCGCGGCGACGGCGACACCGTCTGTAACCGGGACAGTGACGGTGTTCGCCGCCGCGTCGTTGACCGAGTCGTTCACCGAGCTCGGCAAGCAGTTCGAGGCGGCGCATCCCGGTGTGACCGTGAAGTTCAACTTCGCCGCGAGCTCGGCCCTGGCCACTCAGATCAACCAGGGGGCGCCGGCGGACGTCTTCGCCTCGGCCAGCCCGACGAACATGACCACGGTCGTCGACGCCGGCAACGCCACCGGCCCGAAGACGTTCGCGCAGAACAAGATGGCGATCGTCACTCCGCCGGACAACCCCGCGCACATCGCCACCGTGGCCGACCTGGCGAAGCCTGGTGTGAAGGTCGCGCTCTGCCAGGCCCAGGTCCCGTGCGGCGCGGTCGCGGCGAAGGTCTTCTCGAACGCGGGTGTCACGGTCACGCCGAAGACCTACGGCGCCGACGTGAAGGGCGTGCTGACCACCGTCGAACTCGGCGAGGTCGACGCCGGCGTGGTGTACGTCACCGACGCCCAGGCCGCCGCGGCGAAGGTGAAGAGCATCGAGATCCCCAAGGAGCAGAACGCCTCCACCACCTACCCGATCGCGGCCCTGACCAAGGCTCCGAACGCCAGCGGCGGGCAGGCGTTCACCGAGTTCGTCCTGTCGTCGACCGGCCAGGAGGTACTTGCCAAGGCCGGTTTCGCCTCTCCCTCCTCATAAGGGCTCCCTCCCCGCAGCCGGCATCCGCCTCCCTGCGCGAGCCCCGTTCGGGGGTGTCTCCGGTTCCCGTGAGCCGGAGGCACCCCCGAAGACGTCATCGGGGGCAGCTACGCCGCCTGCCCGACGCGCCCCGGTGCGCCGCTCGGCCGGGGCGGTGGTGGCCGCGCCCGGAGCACGGCCATGAGGATTCCAGGCCGGCACCGCCCGGCATATGTCCTTTTTCACCGAGACATCCGTCCGTTCTTCGCCAGGCATTCGACACGTCAGGTATGGTGCGGCCCGGCGGGCAGCCCGTCGATTCGCGCACATATCGTGTTTCCAGCTGGTAAAAGCGGGATGACCCGGTCGTTCCCGACGGCGGACGGCGGACGGCGGGTAACTGCTCCCGCCCGGCCCGGAAAACCCGTGACCGCGGCACCACCGGGCCCACAGCCGATGGGCACCGGAGCTCCACGGGCTCCCCGGCAGCGGCAGCGGCTGCCCGATCAGCCCTGGGAGCTGCGGCTTCATCCGGACGACAGCTGTACGTACCAGCAATGTCACGTATTTCCCGCCGCCCGGAAACGGGCCGGGCCAATGTTTCACGGGCCCGCCGCGAATGGCTCCCGAATCCCGGGTACTCCGGCCCGGGATTCTCCGGCCACAGTGCCCGGGCGCGCTTTTTCACCGGCACCGCCCGGCGACCGGCAGCGGCCGACAGCCGGTGCCCGTCGCAGCTAGAATCTGCTGAGCAGCCACCGCGAACGCGCCACAACGAATGCACGGCGCCACAACGAATGTGAGGTGTGACGTGGCGAGCGAGAAGCGCCGACTTCCCATGAACGTCGAGGGGCCTTTCTTTGTCGATTCCGAGTGCACCGACTGTGAGAACTGTCGGGGAGTCGCACCGGACTTCTTCAAGCACGACGAGGAGCGCGAGGTCCACTACATCTGCCGGCAGCCGGTGAACGAGGACGAGGAGGAGATGCTGCTGCAGGCTCTCGAGTTCTGCCCGGCCGAGGCGATCGGGCGCGTGGCGGCCTGACGGGCCGGGACAGCACGCTCACAACCGCTCCTACCAGGGGTTTCGCCGGGCCGCCCCACCGGCTCGGCGGGCCCGGCGGGCCGGGCAGGATCCGGCCCGCCGGACGGGGCACTGGCGGAACGGCCGGCGGGCGAAGCGCCGGCGAGCCGCCGGCCGACGGGCCGTGACATGCCGGCGACGAGAATCCAGAAGGATTCATCTGGTCTCGTCGGGTGACATTACGGGAACATTTTTTGCCGGCCATCACCAAGGGTAGATCAATATCTATCAGCGGGTAGTCGTCCGACAAGCGACTGACATACAGCCGACACAATGGCCGGTTACAAGCCCCGTAACGCTGCGATCATCGAAAATACGGTTAGCGTGGAAACCCTCGCCTGCTGAGGAGGGAAGTTGTCAAAGACCGCGCAGGATTTACCCTCGCTCCACGCTTCTTCTGAGCGCCCGGAAGCCCACCGTTGGTTACCGGCCCGGCCGCTCGGTCCAATGTCGGAGATGGCACGGTTACGGAAAACGCATCCAATGATGGAGGCGATTGTCGACGAGGTGGACGGTCGCCAGATGCGGGTCGGCGACCACTGGCTGACCGACTTCGCGTCCTGCAACTATCTCGGCTTCGACCTCGAGCCAGAGATCATCGCGGCGGTGCCGGAGTACCTGGCCAGGTGGGGCACGCATCCGAGCTGGTCACGGATGATCGCGACCCCACGGCTGTTCGTCGAGATCGAGCAGGAGCTCACCGACCTGCTCGGCGCCGAGGACAGCCTGGCACTCCCCACGATCACGCACATCCATCTGTCGGTCATCCCAGCCCTCGCCGGGCAGGGAACGATCTTCATCGACCGCAACGCGCACCGCTCCATCCACGACGGCTGCGTCATGGCCCGGGCCTGGGGCGCGACCGTGCAGCGCTTCGACGACAACAACCCCGCCGAGCTCGAGGAGATGCTGCGGGCCTGCCGCAGCCACCCGCGGCTGGTGTGCGTCGACGGGCTGAACAGCATGACCGGCAACATCCCGCCGGTGGCGGAGCTGGCCCGGGTGACCCGCGCGAACGACGCGCTCCTCTACATCGACGACGCGCACGGTTTCGGCGTCATCGGCGAGCGCCGGCCCGACGAACTGAGCCCCTACGGCAGCCGGGGCAACAGCCTCATCCGCCATGTCGGGGAGAGCTACGACGGGATCATCCTGGTAGCGGGCTTCTCCAAGGCCTACTCGTCCCTGCTGGCCTTCCTCGCCTGCCCGACCGAGGTGAAGAACCACCTCAAGGCGGCCACCTCCCCGCACACCTTCTCCGGGCCGTCCCCGGTGGCCTCGCTCGCGACCGTGCAGGCCGGGTTCGCGCTCAACGCCCGGCGGGGCGACGCGATCCGCGCGGATCTCCACCGCAAGACGGCCCGGATCCTCGACGGGATGGGGCGGCTCGGGCTGGCCTCGCCGAACCGGTCGGGCAGCCCGATCATCGAGATACCGGTCGGCGCCCCGGACCGTATCGACGCCATCGGCGACCATCTGTTCGACCGGGGGATCTACACCACCCTGGCGCCGTACCCGATGGTGCCGCGCGAGAAGGTGGGGTTCCGCATCCAGGTCACCGCGGCCAACACCGACGAGGAGATCAGCCACCTGCTCGAGGTGCTCGCCGAGGTCGCCGACATGCTGTCGGACGCCGCGCCCGCCCAGGACGGATAGCACCCGTACCCACCGTAACGCCACGACGGTCGTCCAGGACCGCACCGGGGAAACGGCGGAAGCGTAAGAAGCCATAAGAAGCCATAAGAAGCCATGAAGGGAAGCCCGACGGGGACCGGCGAGCAGCCGGTCAGGCCGTGCCCGGCGCGCGGATGGCCGGGCACGGCCCCAGACCTCCGGCCGGCGGACACCGGCCCAGCGGGGCTGTGCCACCGCGAGCCACCGCGGGCCACTGCCACGCCTGTCCCGCCCGGATGCCCACGGCACCTACCGAGCGTCGTGCCGACCTGCCGGGCCTACTGACCTGCCGGGCCTACT
>NZ_CAKKTL010000100.1:5773-14170 GCF_920664355.1 Protofrankia sp. CiP1_Cm_nod2 | reverse complement strand
GGGCCAGCTCGGCCAGCCGGGTGACCGGTAGCCGGCCGCGGTCAAGCCGCACCTCGGCATCCCGTGCCTGCCGCAGCTCCGTGAGAAAACGCACCCGCGGGATCTCGACCGCTCCCATGGACTTCGCGTGCGCGGTGACGAACTGCACGTCGACGAGCCGGCCACCGGCCGGCGCGAACCGCGCGTCGAAGTCGACGAGCGCGGCCTTGGACGCGTCGGTGCGCACGTGGAACATGGACTCGGCCATGAAGGCGGCGCCGACGAGCACGCCGAACATCCCGCCGATGAGCTCGTCGTCCTGCCACACCTCGACGCTGTGCGCCCAGCCGAGCCGGTGCAGCTCCTGGTAGGCGCCGGCGAGCTCGGTGGTGATCCAGGTACGCCGGGTGCCCTGGCCGCAGTTGTGCACGACGTCGACGAACGCGTGGTCGAGGGTGGTCGTCCAGTCGCACGCGCGCATCCGCTTGAACAGCGAGTCGGCCACGCGCACCCCGCCGACGGGCAGTACACCGCGCGGATCCGGGCTCCACCAGGCGAGATCGGCCCGTCCCCGGGTATCCCGCGACAGTTCCTGGACGTCGGGGGACAGTTCCTGGGCGTCGCGGGACAAGATGGGCGGCCGGCCGCCGGCCGCCGCCGGGTCACCGGGCCCCAGGGCATTCGCCACCGCGACCGGACCGCCGGCCGGCTCGTCGGGCGGCTCGTCGGGCGGCCAGGGAAAGACGCCCCGTCGGTAGGCCCCGACCAGGGTCGCCGGGGAGAGATCACCACCGAAGGCGAACGGAGCGTCACCGGGATCGGCCGGACCGACCTCCGCCACGGAGTCCCACACCGACCGGCCAGGATGCCGGGGCGGGCCGGTCAGGTCCGCGCCGCCCCCGCCCGGGTCCATGCCGCCCGGGTCCATACCGCCCGGGTCCATGCCGCCTGAGCCTGTGCCGCCCGCGTCCATGGTGGTCAGGTCCACGGGTGACCGGCGCGGGCGGGCTCGGCCCCGTCGGCCATCAGGTCAGCCGCTGTCACCCGCTCTAATCGGGACGGCGGGTATCCGCCCTCCCCGGAGGAGGAATACGCGCGGCGATTGTTGCGGTGCCACAGCAGCGGGGTCAGCTTGTCGGCGGGCTGGGGTGCGCCCAGGTAGAAGCCCTGGGCGAAGTCGCAGCCGTAGTCGGCCAGCCGGCCCATGGCCGTCTCGGTCTCAACCCCCTCGGCCACGATCCGTAGGGCCAGGGAGTGCGCCAGCCCCACCGTGGACTGCACGATGGCCGCCGAGAGCGGGTCGGAGTCGAGGTGGATGACGAACGACTTGTCCAGCTTGAGCACGTCCACCGGCAGTTCCCGCAGGTAGGCCAGGGACGAGTAGCCGGTGCCGTAGTCGTCGACGGCGATGCGGACCCCCATCTCCCGCAGGCTGCCGAGCACGGCCGCGGTCCGGATCCGGTCGAGCATCAGAGCGGTCTCGGTGATCTCCAGTTCGAGTGCCCTCGGCGGCACCCCCTTCGCCGTGAGGAGGTCCCTGACCTCGGCCGGGAATCCCTTGTCGAGCAGGTTGGGCGCGGAGAGGTTGACCGCGACACCGATCTTCAGGCCGGCGTCCCACCACTGGCGGCACTGGTCGAGGGCCAGCCCGAGCACCTCGAGGGTCAGCGTGCGCATCAGCCCGGTGTGCTCGGCCATGGGCAGGAACTCGTTGGGCTGGAGCAGCCCCCTGGTGGGATGCTCCCAGCGCACCAGGGCCTCCACCGCGTGGCAGATGCCCGTGCGCAGGTCGACCTTCATCTGGTAGTGCAGGCGCAGCTGGTCCTGGCCGAGCCCGGCCCGCAGGGTCTCGATGACGTCGAGGCGGTCGAGGATGTGCAGGTCGGCGCCGGGCCGGTAGTGCTCGATCCGGGTACGGGCCGCCTTTGCGGCGTACATCGCGATGTCTGCCCGCTGCAGCAGGACGTTCCCGGCCACCGCGTGATCGGGATAGACCGCGACCCCGATGCTGGCGTCGACGTGGAAGCTCACCCCGTCGACGTCGAACGGGCCGTCGAGGGCGGCCAGCACCCGCTCGGCGACGGCCCGCGCCGCGGTGGCGTCGGCGTCCTGGAGGAGCACGGCGAACTCGTCGCCGCCGAGCCGGGCCAGCAGGTCCGTCGGGCGCAGCGCCGTCTCGATCCGGCGGCCGACGAGTTTGAGCAGGTCGTCGCCGACCTGGTGGCCGAGAGAGTCGTTGATCTCCTTGAAGCGGTCCAGGTCGAGCACGAGCAGCGCGAAGCGCGTGGCGCCGCAGTCGCGTGCCTCCTCCTCGCTGAGCAGCTCGAAGAACCCGCGGCGGTTGGCGAACCCCGTCAGCTCGTCCGTGCGCGCCTGCATCTTGCTGTCCACGAGCTGGCGGACCTCGGTGAACGTGATGCCGGCACGCACGATGGCGGACAGGATCGTCCCGGCGGCGAGCACGACGGTCAGCGGCGGCAGCCTGATGAAGGCCCCGACCACCAGCAGCGTGAGCGCGCTGACGGCGAAGAAGAACGGGATGAACAGCATCTCCCAGCCGGCGACCCGGTCGGACATCTCCCGTGGGGCCCGTTGCCACGCGGCGCAGGCCGGCAGGACGAGCGCGAGCGCCCAGAGCGCCTCGACCGGGCCGCCCGGAGTGTAGGTGCCGCCCGCCATCGCGCCGGTGACGATCGTGTCGGCGACCGCGAAGCCGGCGAGGGAGATCCCCAGCAGCCACCAGGCCTTCTCGGGGCGCCAGCCCCGCAGCCCGAACGCACTGGCCACGAGCACGAGCAGCATCAGGTCGGCGAGCGGGTAGGCGATGTTCAGGCCGAGGACCGACAGCCCCGCCGGGTTGTCCACGCCGATGACGACGGCGGCGAGCCCGCTCGCCAGCGCGGCCACGCCGAGGCCGCCCACCAGCGCGTCCAGCCACAGGCTGGGGTGAAACCGGGTGACCCGCCCACGCAGCAGGAGGATCACGGAAATACAGGTGGTCGCGTAGAACACGAGCCAGCCGATGTCCGCCGGCGACGGCGACGGCGCGTCGGCATGGTTCATGATCTCGGTGAAGTAGATGCTGCCGGCGCCATAGGACAGCAGGCCGGTGCCGAGCACAGCCCAGGCGAGCCGCTCACCGCGGACCAGAATGGCACGCAACATACAAAAGCCACCGGCGGCGATGCTGAAGCTGTTGCCCAGCCACCTGTCGGCCTGGTTGACGATGGACGACACATCACGTAGGCCGACGAGCGTCGTGACGGCGAAAAACACGGCCGCCACCAGCAGCACGACCTGCCCCGCACCGATCAACCGCAGCCGACGAGCGGTGTGAACTGACATCGTCAAGCGGTCATCTCCCCATTATCGCGTCAGCGGGATACATTCTGGCATCACGACACCTATTCATCCTGAACCACCCACCCGGTAACCCCGGCCCGGGTCAGCGGCTCGAGGGCACCAGGGCCACCCGCGGTACCGGTGAGGGTCATTCCCGGGCTGCCGTCGCCCCGCCGGGATGCGGCTGGACGGCCCTGCCAGCTCCCATGACCCCGGTGGGCCAGGTGTGGCGTGACGACCACGCTCCCACCGCGCCCGGAACACCTGGATCACCAAAGGCGGGTTACTTCCGCGGGGAACGCTCCCGCACCGCTAGTTCAACACCGTCTCGCCACGACGGCACGCCGAAGCCTCCCGGCATCCAGCCAAAGACGTCAAGAGGTCGACGAAAAGTCGAGCAGGTAAACACACATCGTATAAGCGGACGCCAACGGGCCGCAATCGACATGAGCCCGTCACGCTCCGTACTGTCGAAGCGTGGCGGGCTCAAAGCGTGCGCACCGGAACACGGATATGTATCGCCCCGGCATCTGCACCTGCATCTGCATCTGTTTTTGCACCGTATACCGATCTCCGGCATTACCGAAAGAAGGCTCGATTCTTCGGTTGACTGCCGATAATCGATCAACTACGGATTTCGCGTCCGATCACTCCGACCGGCGGGCGGCCCGGTGCGGCATAAGGGCGTTCGGGGGAATGACGCCGAGCCGGCCCTCCTGGTAGTCGGCCACCGCCTGGCGCAGCTCCTCCTTGGTGTTCATCACGAACGGCCCGTACATCTCGACGTGCTCCCGGATCGGGCGCCCGCCGAGCAGCAGCACCTCCAGCCGGCCATCCGCCCCGGGCTGCCGGTCGTCGGCCGCGAGCGTCAGGTAGTCACCGGGGCCGAACACGGCGAGCTGCCCGGTGCGGACCGGCCGGCCCTCGCCGCCGGCCCGTCCCGAGCCGGCAAGGACGTAGGCCAGCGCGCTGAAACCCGGCTCCCAGGGGACCGTCAGCCGCGCGCCCGGGAACAGCGTCGCGTGCATCATCGTGATCGGCGTGTGGGTGGCACCCGGCCCATGGTGACCGGCCGGGTCACCGGCGAGACCGCCAGCGATGATCCGCAGCAGCGCGCCCGCGTCCGGCGACGCGAGCAGTGTGACCTGGTCGCCTTCGATGCTCTGGTAGCGCGGCGGGCTGAACTTGTCCCGCGCCGGCAGGTTGACCCACAGCTGGATGCCGTGGAAGAGGCCGCCGCTGACGACGAGCCGCTCGGGCGGGGTCTCGATGTGCAGGATGCCGGCGCCCGCGGTCATCCACTGGGTCGCCCCGTCCGTGATGACCCCGCCCCCACCGTTGGAGTCCTGGTGCTGGAACGTCCCATCGATCATGTACGTCACGGTCTCGAAGCCGCGGTGCGGATGCCACGGCGTGCCCTTGGGCTCACCGGGCGCGTAGTCGACCTCACCCATCTGGTCCATGTGGACGAAGGGGTCAAGATCGGCAAGGCTGACCCCGGCGAACGCGCGGCGGACGGGAAAGCCCTCGCCCTCACGGCCTGACGGCGCGGTCGTGACCGACCGGACGGGCCGCTCCAGCTGGCCGGGCAGAGGTACGGCCAGGCGCGGCAGGGTGGTTGTGTCGGCGGTAACGGCAGGCATGCTGTCCCTCCCAGATTCTCGTTGCTGTTGCAACTATCGGAGGATGACAACCCCGGATCGTCCGGATCCCTTCCCGGCGGCCATGGACGACCGCCGGATCCACGGGACCCTGGACGGCCACCGACCGGACCGTGGACGGCCGCGGACGGCCGTCCACTACGATCATGACCGTTACTGTCCACGGCTGTCCACGGCTGTCCATGGCCGCCCGCCCGGAGCCGGTCGGCCGCGCGTCCGGCCGACCGGTCCGTCACATACCCATCCGGCCGGTCACGCATCCGTCAGACCAGAGCCGGTCCTGGAGCAGGGCCGCCCGGGTCAGAGCGCCGTGGCGATCGTCTCCGCCACCTGCTCCCGCCGCCTGGCCAGGTCGGCCTCCTGCGCCCGCGCCCGGTCGAGGCCGTCGGCGATGTCGGCGTCCCGGCGCATCAGCGCGGCGAGATCGAGACCGGCCAGCTCGAGGACGCCCATCCGCTCGTAGGCGGTGCGGACTTTCTCCCCCCACAGGCCGATGTCCTTCACGCACGGCACTATCCGGCTGAACAGCAGCTTGCGGAAAGCCCGCATGTACTCGGAGGTCTCCACCGCGGCGAGACAGGCGTCCACGTCGAAGCCGAGGTTCTCCCAGACCTCGGCGCCACGCAGCCGGTCACGCATCAGCCAGCAGCTCTCGGCGACGAACTCCTCGCGTTCGTCGAGCTCCCGGCGGGACAGCTGCGCGTAGTAGTCGCGCAGCGCCAGCCGCCCGAACGCGATGTGCCGGGCCTCGTCCTGCATGATGTAGGAAAGGATCTGCTTGGGCAGCGCCGCCGTGGCGACGTCCCGCAGGACGCCGAAGGCGGCCAGCGCGAGACCCTCGATGAGCACCTGCATGCCCAGGTACGGCATGTCCCACCGGCTGTCACTCAGCGTCGTCGCCAGCAGGGAGCGCAGCTCGGGGTTGATCGGGTACAGGAGGCCGATCTTCTCCGTCAGGAAGCGGGAGTAGATCTCCGCGTGCCGCGTCTCGTCGATCGTCTGGGTCGCGGCGTAGAACTTCGCGTCCATGTCCGGGACGGACTCGACGATCCGGGCGCTACAGATCATCGCGCCCTGCTCGCCGTGCAGGAACTGGCTGAACTGCCAGGCCATCAGATGCTGGCGCAGCTCGCCGCGCTCCCGCCGGCCGAGCTTGTCCCACAGCGGGAGCCCGTAGATCGGGACCGTCCGGTCCGACAGCCCCAGGGGGTGGTGCGGATCCACCTCCTGTGACCAGTCGATCCTGGTCGTGGCGTCCCACTGCTTGTCCTTGCCCTGCTGGTAGAGGGCCAGCAGCCGGGCCCGGCCGTCGGCGTAGTCCCAGGAGAACCGGGCGTCGCCGGCCATGGGGATGCTCCAGGTGCGGTCGCCGGCCGACGCGTCGTAGCGGTCATGTGCGCTGATGGGCCGAACCTCCAGTCACCAGGCCCGGGCCGGCCGGCCGGCAGCGCGATCCCGGTCGTCCGTACCGCCGGCGGCCGCTCGCGCGGACCGGGGAGGCAGCCCCGACAGGACGCCACGACGAACCGGCCGCCCTCGGCCGGGCCTGTCGCATCCGCCCACATCGTCCATGCCCACATCGTCACGGTACCTGGTGAGTCACGCCACCCGCTGGACAGCCGCCGTGCCGCTGGACGGACAGCATGTCGTGGAACAGCCGCCGGACAGTTGTCCCATCGACCGCCGCGTCGATTGCCAGTCGAGCGCCACGTCGATTGCCGCACCGACCGCCGCATCGGCTGTCATGCCGAGGCCACGCCGGCGGGCTCACCACACACTGACATCGGGTGGTGACGCGGCCGGGCATCATCCCGTCCGCCCCCGCGGGCTCATCTCCTGGGGGGGGTGAAGATGCTCGACACGCCGCCGGTAAAGTTAATGGTTTGTGACAACTGGCCCCGAAAGCCGGCTGGACCGCTACCGTCGGGGCCGTGGACCGCATCTGCAGTCGACCGGATTTCCTGCGACAAGAACGCCTGCGAGCGGCGGGACGGCTCCGGAGCCGTCAACGTCCCCGTGACAGCCATCGCCACCGCCGGGTGGCGGTCCGGCCGCCGGGGCGCCCGGCCTGGCGCCGCTGACACCGGACGGTCCGCCCCTTCGCGGGCCGGTACAGCGGCCCGGAGCGCCCACCGGCTCGACGGCCCGCCGTACGCGATGTCGCGGAAGCCGCACGCGATGTCGTCGCAAGGGCGCGGGTGCCGACGTCCGTGCGCGAAAACGGCCCATCGATGAGTGACAAATCACATTTTCGTCATGTTCGGGAGATGATCGCCGAAGCCGCGCGAGCGCTCGGCGGCGAGTTTCCCGGCCAGGACACGGTGACGATCATCGGTTCGCCGCAGGCCCTGCCAGCACGGCTGCCGGTCAGCGCGCTCGCCCAGGCGAGCGTGGCCGTCGTCGGGCTCGCGGCCGGCGAACTCAACGCCATACCCGCGGAGGCAGCCATACCCGCGGGAGCGGGCCCACGCGGCGGGGAGCCGCTGACGATCGACAGCGGCGCGGTGGCCGCGGCCTTCACCAGCGAACGGCATCTGCGCCTCGACGGCCGGCCGCAGATCGGCATGGATCCGCTGTCGGCCTTCCTGCCCACGGCGGACGGCTGGGTGCGGCTGCACGGCAACTACCCGCACCATCGGGCCCGGCTGCGGGCGGCGCTCGGGATCGCCGACACCGCGACCGACCCGACAGCCGCGGTCAGGGCGGCCGTGGCCACGCTGCCCGCGACCGAGGTCGAGGACAGGGTGGTGGCGCACGGCGGCGTGGCCGCGGCCGTACGGGACACCGCCGGGTGGCGAGAGCACCCGCAGGGCCGTGCCCTCGCCGGGCTGCCCCTGGCCGGTATGCACCGCCTGGGCGACGGGCACCCGCCCGGCGCGGGGCATCGCCCGGCCCGCGAGCGCGGCCGGCCCGCCGCCGGGATCCGCGTCCTCGACCTGACCAGGGTCATCGCCGGCCCGATCGGCACCAGGACCCTCGCCTTCCTCGGCGCCGACGTCCTGCGGGTCGACAGCCCGCGGCTGCCCGAGATCCCGGCCCAGCACCTCGACACCGGCCCGGGCAAGCGATCGGCCTTTCTCGACCTCGGACGCCCGGCCGACCGACGGACGTTCGAGGAGCTGCTGGCGTCCGCGGACGTCGTCGTGAGCGGGTACCGCCCCGGGGCACTGGACCGCTTCGGGCTGTCGCCGCGGGCGCTGCACGAGCGGCGTCCCGGCATCGTGGTGGTGACGCTGAGCGCATGGGGACCGGCCGGGCCGTGGGCCGGCCGGCGCGGGTTCGACAGCATCGTCCAGGCTGCCACGGGCATAGCCACGACAGAAGCCGGCGACGATCCGGGCAGCGGCCGGCCAGAGGGCCGCTCGGAGGGCCGGTCAGGAGATCGGTCAGGAGATCGGTCAGGAGATCGGTCAGA
>NZ_CAKKTL010000100.1:2290-5163 GCF_920664355.1 Protofrankia sp. CiP1_Cm_nod2 | reverse complement strand
TCAGAAGGCCGGCCAGGGGTGCTGCCCGCCCAGGCGCTCGACCACGCCACCGGCTACCTGACGGCGGCGGCCGTCCTGCGCGCTCTCACACTGCGCCACCGGGAGCCCGGTTCCTGGCATGCTCAGCTGTCACTCGCCCAGACCGCCACCTGGCTGCTCGCCCAGCGCGCGAGGGCTGATGGGAAGACCGGTGAAACCGGTGGAGCCGTCACCGGCGGTGCCACGGCCGGTGGCGCGGCCGTGGCGAGCGCCTCCGGGAACGCCCCGGCGGTCGACGTGGCGCCGTGGCTGGACACGGTTGACAGCCACGGCGGGCGGCTGACCTACGTGCTTCCGCCCCTACGGGTGGCCGGCGGCCCGCGCACCTGGTCCCATCCGCCGCTCCCGCTCGGCGCCTCGTCCCCGGCCTGGCTGTGATCAGGCTGCCTGCGATCAGGCTGCCTGTGATCACGATGTGGCGGCCCGCGACCGGCGACCGGCGACGGGCGGGCCCGCGCGTGACGTTCCGGCCCGGAGACCCTATGGTCAACCAGATATGGATCGCCTCGTCTGGATCGACTGTGAGATGACCGGGCTCGACGCCGCCTCGGATCTCCTGCTGGAGGTCGCCTGCCTGGTCACCGACAGCGAACTGCATGTTCTTGGCGACGGCGTGGACGTGGTCGTGTCCGCGCCGGAGAGCGCGCTGGCCGGGATGGATGCCGTCGTCCAGCAGATGCACGCCGCCTCGGGACTGACCGAAGCCGTACGGGCATCGACGCTGACCGTTGCCGACGCCGAACGGCAGGTGCTCGACTACATCCGCGATCAGGTCCCGGACGCGGGCAAGGCCCCGCTGTGCGGCAACTCGATCGCTACCGATCGCAACTTCCTCGCCCGGTACATGCCGGCGCTCGACAGCTACCTGCACTACCGGATGGTCGACGTGTCGACCGTGAAGGAACTCGCCCGGCGCTGGTACCCGCGGGCCTACTACGCGGCACCGGCCAAGCGCGGTGGGCACCGCGCCCTGGCCGACATCCAGGAGAGCATCGACGAGCTGCGCTACTACCGACAAGTGATCTTCGTGCCGCAGCCGGGACCCACCAGCGAGTTCGCCCGGGCGGCGGCCCAGGAGATCACCCAAACGGCAGGCCGGGAGACCGGCGCGGGCGACGACGCGGGCAGCCTGCCATCCGCACCGACGGGCGCCGCCTCGGCGGAGACCGCTCCCGCAGCGACCGCTCCCGCAGCGACCACTCCCACGAGCCGCGCCCCGGCGGATGCCGCGCGGACCCCACCGGCGGCCGTCTGAACGGCCGGGGCGGCCGTCCGGGCACGGTCACCATCCACCGGGGCAAGGTCACCGTCCGCCGAGCGCGGCCGCCATCGGGAAGTGGTCACCGTCCGGGCACGAGCCCGGCCCGCCGGTGGCACCGCAAAGCGTTTCGCCAGAAGGACAATCGACCGGTACTATGGGCCGGGCCTGAACAGTTGGCCGGCCAGTCATGGGTGTACGCCCCAGCGGGTGCGCAACCGCTGACGGCCAGCGGTTCGGTTTTGATGTGTGGTTCTTCAGCACGTGGTGGGTGTAGCTCAGCTGGTAGAGCACCGGGTTGTGGTCCCGGGTGTCGCGGGTTCAAGTCCCGTCACTCACCCTCGGTTGGATCCTGTTCGGTGGCCTTCGGCCACCTTTCCAGGCTCCCGCGTCATGCCGGCCCAGGGGGAACCCCCTGGGACCCCCATGTCAGGGGGATTCCGTCCCCCCCTGCACCCCCTGGCGGCTGGTCGAATGCCTGCCTGGTACTGAAATATCGATCATTGTGTCTGGTTATGGCGCTGGGATGGCGATCTCGGAGGGTGACCCCGGGGCCGGCGGGCCGGCGACGATCGCCTGGAGCGTGTCGCCGGCGGCGAACCGGGCGATCTGGTCCCGGAGAAACGCGGCGGCGCGGGGCTTGAACGCGCTGGTGTTGCCGCCGAGATGCGGGGTCAGCAGCACACCGGGCGCGGACCACAACGGGTGATCATCGGGCAGCGGCTCCGGCTCGACGACGTCGAGGGCCGCCAGCAACCGCCTGTCGCACAGTTCGCGCAGCAGGGCGTCGGTGTCGACGACCGCTCCCCGGGCGACGTTGACCAGCAGCGCGCCGTCCGGCATCGCGGCGAGGAACCGGGCGTCGGCAAGGCCGCGGGTGCTCTCGTTGAGCAGGCAGGCCAGAACGACCACGTCCTGCTCCGGGAGCAGGGCCGGCAGCTCGGCGGCCGCGTGGACATGGCCGCGCCCGTCGTCCCGGGCCCGGCTCGCGACGCGGGTCAGCGACACCTCGAACGGCTCGAGCCGGGCGGCGATGGCCGTCCCGAGGCCGCCGGCGCCCACCACGAGCACCCTCCGGTCCGCCAGTGAGCGCAGGGTGCGCGGCTGCCAGCGCCCCCGTTCGGCCCCGGCCGCGTGGACCGCGGCCGGGATCCCCCGCAGCTGCGCCAGGGCGAGCCCCACGGCCAGTTCGGACGTGGAAGCGTCGTGCACCCCCGCCGCATTACACAACGTGACCCTCGGGGACACGTTGGCGATGGCATCCTCGTAACCCGCGGTAAGCGTCTGCACGACCCGGAGCCGGGGCAGGCCGTTGACCAGGGACCAGTCCGCCTGCTTCATGTACGGGGGGACGAGGAACTCGGCGTCCAGCACGCCCGCCCGCCGCGGGTCGGAGCCGGCGTCCCACACCACGGCCCGCACGGCCGGGACCGGGCCGACCAGGTCGATCCAGCGCCTGTCCGGAAGGCTGACCACGACCGTGCCCGCTTCGGTTCCTGCCATGGACGAAGGCTAACCGGCCCGAAATATCACGATCACTCTCCCTGCGCCCTGGACGCCGGCCGCCCGGGAGCCT
>NZ_CAKKTL010000100.1:0-1910 GCF_920664355.1 Protofrankia sp. CiP1_Cm_nod2 | reverse complement strand
GTCACCCGAGAGCCGAGTCACCCGAGAGCCGAGTCACCCGAGGGCCGGGTCACCCGAGGGCCGAGTCACCCGAGAGCCTGCCCGCCTGGGCGGCCGGCTGGTTGTCGTCCCGGATCTCGCCGACAAGCTCCTCCAGGACGTCCTCCAGCGCGACGACCCCGAGGATTCGTCCTCCCTGGTCGGTGACCCGGGCCAGGTGCGCCCCGCTGCGCTGCATCGTGGCGAGCACCGTCGCGAGCCGGTCGTCGGCACCGACCCTGGCCAGCGGGCGGACCCACTTGGTGGGGACCGGCGCCGCCCGCTTGCGCGGGCTGGTTTCCAGGACGTCCTTGAGATGCAGGTACCCGATGAGCTCGCCGGTGGCCGCCCGGACCGGGAAGCGGGAGAAGCCGGTCCGGGCGGCCATCGCCTCCACCCCCCGGGGGGTGACCCCGGCCTCGACCGTCTCCAGGCTGTCGAGAGGCAGCAGGACGCTGCGCGCGCTGCGTTCGTCGAAGTGCAGCGCCCCGGAGAGCAGCCCGTGCTGGTCGGCGTCGAGCAGCCCCTCCCGGCGGGACTCCTCGACGAAGCCGGCGACCTCGTCGCGGGTGAAGGCGCTGGCCACCTCGTCCTTCGGCACCACCCGGACGACGCGCAGACTGAGGTTGGCGACCGCGTTCAGGGCCGCGATCGCCGGGCGCAGGTAGCGCACGATGCCGACGAGGGGCGGGACGAGCAGCAGGGCGCCGCGGTCCGGCCCGGCCAGGGCGATGTTCTTGGGCACCATCTCGCCGATGACCACGTGCAGGAACACGACCGCCGTCATGGCGACGGTGAGGGCGACCGGGTGCAGCAGGGCGTGCGGCATCCCGGCCGCCTCGAGCGGGCCTTCGAGCAGGTGCGCGACCGCGGGCTCCCCGAGCGAGCCGAGCCCCAGGGTGCAGACAGTGATCCCCAGCTGGGTGCCGGCCAGCATCAGGGAGACCTCCTCCATCGCGCGCAACGTGATCCGCGCACGGGCCGAACCGGCCCGTGCCAGCGGCTCGATAGCGCTGCGCCGGGCCGAGATCAGCGCGAACTCGGCTCCCACGAAGAAGGCGTTGGCGAGCAGCAGGACGACGGTGAGGAAGAGCGCGAGCGGGACGTTCACCGCAGCGCCCCCATCGCGTCCGGGGCGGCGGAGCCGCACCACCCGCCCCCGGGACGGCCGCCGTTCCCGGAACGGTCGTCATCCGCGGAACGGCCACCGTCCCTGGGGGCTTCATCCCTGGGGGCTTCATCCCTGGGGGCTTCGCCGCCCGCGGGAGGGCCACCTCCCGTAGGAGCCGTAGAAGAGCCGCCATCCGCTGGAGGCTCGCCGTCGGCACGGACGTGCGCGGGAACCAGACGGACCCGGTCCACCCGGCGGCCGTCCATGAGCTGGACGGTGAGGGTGACGCCGTCGACCTCGACCGCGTCGCCGGCGACCGGCACCCGGCCGAGGCGGTCGGCGACAAGCCCGCCAAGCGTCTGGTACGCCTCGTCCACCGGCAGGTGGACGCCGACGGTCTGCGCCACCTCGTCGAGGCGGAGCAGGCCGGAGAGCAGCCACGTCCCGTCCCGGCGCCGGGCCGCGCGCAGCCCGACCCGGTCGTGCTCGTCGACGACGTCGCCGACCAGCTCCTCGATCAGGTCCTCGATGGTGACCAGGCCGTCCGTGCCGCCGAACTCGTCGATGACGACCGCCATCTGCAGCCCGCCGCGGCGCAGCGTCTCCAGCAGCGGGTCGAGCTCGATCGTGGACGGCACGCTCAGATGAGGGACCATCACGTCGCCGACGGTCACGACGCCCCGGTCGTCCTCGGGGACGGCGACCGCGTGCTTGACATGGACCAGACCGACCACGTCGTCGAGGTCCTGCCCGACGACCGGGAAACGCGAGTGCCCGGTCC
>NZ_CAKKTL010000099.1:12652-18315 GCF_920664355.1 Protofrankia sp. CiP1_Cm_nod2 | reverse complement strand
AGCGGCCGGGTAGCCCGGCGGATCTGGGCGGTCGCTCTGCGTGAGCGCTACGGTGCCGCCGAGCGGTCGCAGAAGCTCAAGTACCACGTCCAGACCTCCGGCCGTTCCCTGCACGCGCAGGAGATGGACTTCAACGACATCCGCACGACACTGCAGGCCCTGTGCGCCATCTACGACAACTGCAACAGCCTGCACACCAACGCCTACGATGAGGCGGTGACCACCCCGACCGAGCACTCCGTCCGCCGGGCGCTGGCCATCCAGATGATCATTGACAAGGAGTGGGGGCTGACCGGCAACGAGAACCCGCTCCAGGGCTCCCACATCGTCGAGGAGCTCACCGACCTCGTGGAGGAGGCCGTCCTCGCCGAGTTCGAGCGGATCTCCGAGCGCGGCGGTGTGCTCGGCGCGATGGAGACCGGCTACCAGCGCGGCCGTATCCAGGACGAGTCCATGCTCTACGAGCAGCGCAAGCACGACGGCAGCCTGCCGATCATCGGGGTGAACACGTTCCTCGACCCCGACGCGGAGGACAGCGTGCAGGGCCCCATCGAGCTCGCCCGAGCCACGGAGGAGGAGAAGGTCTCGCAGCTCGAGCGCCTCGCCGACTTCCAGGCCCGGCACGCCGAGGAGGCCCCCGAGGTGCTGCGCCGGCTGCGCGAGGCCGCGGCGGCCGGCGAGAACGTCTTCGACGTCCTCATGGAGGCCGTCCGGCACTGCTCGCTCGGCCAGATCAGCGACGCTTTCTTCGAAGTCGGTGGCCGGTACCGTCGTAATGTCTGAAGCAGCCTAGTTTCCCAGCGGCCCTGGCTGGCCAGGGCCGCGCGGTCGTGATTCGCTCGCGTCCGGGGTCCCGCCGGATCCGGTGGGGCCCCGGAGGTGGCAGGTTTCCGACAGGTCCGGGAGGCCCACGTTTCCCAGAGCCCACGGCGGCCCCATGGACCCGCGGCGGCACGGGAAACGAGGCCCGTGTTGTTCCCGGCCGACCGGCCACGTCGTGGAGGAGCCGTCCGACCGTGTCCTTTCCCAAACCCCTGCCGTTCGACCCCATCGAGGAGGCGCGCAAGCAGTGGACAGCGCACGGCTGGGCCGAAGCGGCTGACGGCATGGCGGCCGTCACGTCCGTGATGCGCGCCCAGCAGATCATCCTGGCCCGGGCGGACGAGGTGCTGCGCCCCTTCGAGCTGACCTTCGCCCGCTACGAGCTGCTCGTGCTGCTGCTGTTCAGCCGGGCCGGCTCACTGCCGATGAGCAAGGTCGGCAACCGTCTGCAGGTGCATCCGACGAGCGTGACCAGCGCGGTCGACCGGCTGTCCTCGCAGGGCCTGGTCCGCCGCATCCCGCACCCCACGGACCGGCGCACCACCCTGGCCGAGATCACCGCGGCCGGCCGGGAGGTGGCGACCACGGCCACCGTCGAGCTCAACCGCCGTCTGTTCGCCAGCCCGGGCTTCCCACCCGAGCAGGTCGGCCCGCTCGTCGACATCCTCCGGGACTTCCGCAGCCGCGCCGGCGACTTCTGACCTGCCAGCCCGTCAGCCCACCGGCCTCCAGCAGACCACCGAGCTATCACTTCTGACCGGATGTATCGGACTTGTCGCGATCCATGGTGTCACGTACTGTCACTCTTGGATCTGCTGACAAGCAACATACACAGAGGTGTGTATGTTGATGACCATGGCTGATGTGCGGACCAACATCGTCGTCGACGACGAGTTGATCGAGGAGGCCATGCGCGTCTTCGGAGTGAACACCCGGCGTGAAATCGTCGATCTGGCCTTGCGGCATCTCGTCGGCCGGGCCGACTTCCGGCGCCGGGCCCTGGCCCTGGAAGGCACGGGCTGGGACGCGGACCTGAGCGAGCTCCGCCCGGGTTTCGTGTCGAGTCTCGACAGCGTTTCCCGTGACGACCGGTGATTCTCGTCGATACTTCCGCGTGGATCGAGCTGCTCCGTGGGAGCAAGTCACCGGTCCATCGGCGGCTACGCGATCTGATCGACGAGGACGCCTACCTGGTGACGACGGAGATCGTCCGTTTTGAGGTGTTCGCAGGCGCCCGTTCCCACGAACACCAGCGTGAGCTGCTGGCGTTGCTCGCGTCCCTACCCATCCTTCCTCTGCATGATTCCGGCGATTACGAGAACGCCGCGGCCTTGTACCGATCCGCCCGGCACAGCGGGGTGACGGTCCGGGTGCTCACCGACTGCCTCATCGCGCAGGCGGCCATCAGAGCCGACGCGGGTCTGCTGCATGCCGATCGCGACTTCGACAACCTCGCCCGGATCACCGGCCTGCGGATCGAGCCAGTCGAGTGAACGGCGGCCTCTGCTGGCTCACCCGCCTTCGTACAGGCGGTGGAGGTCTATGAGGACGATGTCGGGGGCGCGGGCTGCGGCGGCGCGCAGGTCGTCGGTGAAGCCGGTGGCGGAGAACAGCAGGAGGCGGGTGCCGGTCACGTCCAGGTTGCCCGTCCGTTCGATGAGCGTGCGGGCGCGTCGCAGCCTGTTCAGATGCTCGAGGCCCAGCTCGACGCCCCATTTGGCCTCGCCGACGGCGACGAGCCGGCGGCGCTCGCCGTCGGCCGGGCCGAGCGCGACGACGTCGAGCTCCATCGCCGCCCGCTGTTCGCGGTCGTGGATGGTGCCGTGGCCGATGTCGCCTATGTCGCCGAGGTCGTCGGTGCCGAGAGCCGCCGGGCCGGCGTACAGCGCCACCCAGGTCCGGCAGATCTCCTCGAAGTCGGGCCCGAGGATCTGGGAGGCGAACGTGGCGCGCCGGCCCGGCCAGGTCCTGGCCGCCTGTCCACGCGCCTCGAGCCGGCCGAAGACCGGCCGCATGACGGCGTGGTAGAAGGCGATCAGCGGCTCGGCGATCCGCCACACCGGACGCCGGTCGCGCAGCAGGTCGTCCGCCTTGACCAGGAAGCCGGCGTCGGTCAGCACGGTCAGCGGGTGCGCGAGGTCGCCCGTCGGCCGGCCGACCGCGTTCGCGATCGCGCCGCGGGTGACAGCGCCGGTGGCCACGGCCGCCAGTACCGAGCTGTACAGGCCGGGGTCACGCAGGTCCGGCTCCTCCGCGAGCAGGTAGCGCGCCTCGCGGAACAGCGGCGAGTTGCGGTTGAGGACCGTTCTGACCACCCAGGCGTCGAAGTCGTCGATGCCGCGCGGGCCGTCCCCGCGAGCGAAGTCCCGGTAGGCCGGCGTCCCGCCCACGACGGCGTGTACCTGCGCCGCGAGCCGGTGGTCGTCGATGCCCCAGAACTCCCGGGCCAGCCGGAAGTCCAGCGAGGGCACGACCAGCTCCAGCGCCGCCCGGCCGCGCAGCGGCGCCGAGCCGGCGAGCAGACGGCCCATGACCGTGAGCGCGGATCCGCACAGGATCAGCCGTGTTCGCGAGCCGGTCCGTTCGGGACGGCGCGGGCCGAACGCCGCCTGGACCACCGAGGGCAGCTGTGGCGAAGCCTTGATCAGATAGGGGAACTCGTCGATGACGACGGTGGTCGGAGCCTGCCGGCCCAGCCCCAGCACGGCGTCGACCGCCTCGGCCCAGGAACCGAACGCCAGCGGCGCCGCGGCGCCGACGTGCTCGGCGAAGCGCGCGCCGAACAGCCGCAGCGAGTCCACAGCGGTCCCTTCGAGCGCCTGGTGGTACAGGCCACCGGTCTGCTCGCACGCCGCCTCGAGCAGGAACGACTTCCCCTGCCGCCGGCGGCCGGTGACCACGCCCAGCGTCGCGCCCGGCGTCGGGTCCTCGCAGAAGCGCGCGAGCGCCGCCCACTCCTCCTCCCGGTCGAACATGTCCACCGGCCGCTCCACCTGCACCACCCATCCCGGCGTCCAAGGCGCCTCCAAAGGCTGGATTCTAGTGTAACCACAATTACATGAAACGTACTTACACTAGAAAGCCACAGGTGGAAGCCATGATCTGAGACTGTGTGCGACCGTCTCTGATCGGATACCGCGCTTTGCCAGATGTGCTTGGCGGGCCGGCGGTGATATTCGGAGGGTGATGGTCCGGTCCAGCCCGCCGCCGTTGGCCGGTCGTCGGCGGTTGGGGCGTCGGGTTGCGGACTGTGGGCGTCGGGCGGGTATCGCCGGCGGGCGCGGATATCCTCGGTGGTGTGACCTACCTCGACCATGCGGCGACCACGCCGATGCGTCCGGAGGCCGTGGCCGCCTACAATGCGGCGCTCGCGGACGGCGGGAACGCGTCGTCGCTGCACGCCAGCGGCCGTCGTGCACGCAGGGTGGTTGAAGAATCGCGTGAGGCGCTCGCCGCCGCGCTGCGCGCCCGCCCGTCCGAGGTGGTCTTCACCGCCGGCGGCACCGAGAGCGACAACCTGGCCATCAAGGGGCTGTACTGGGCCCGCCGGGCCGCCGAGCCGCGCCGGCACCGGGTGCTCGTCAGCGCGGTCGAGCACCGGGCCATCCTCGACACCGTGATCTGGCTCGCCGAGGCGCAGGACGCCCAGGTCGAGCTGCTGCCGGTGGACGCCACCGGGATGGTGCGCCCCGAGGTCCTCGCCGCGGCGATCGCGCGTGACCCCGACAGCGTCGCCCTGATCAGCGTGATGTGGGCGAACAACGAGGTCGGGACGGTCTCACCGGTCGCGGAGCTCGCCGCGATCGCGCACCGTTACGGAATCGTGTTCCATACCGACGCCGTCCAGGCCGTCGGGTCGATCCCGGTGTCGTTCGAGGACAGCGGCGCGGACGCGCTGACGGTCAGCGCGCACAAGCTCGGCGGCCCGATCGGCATGGGCGCGCTGCTGGTACGCCGCGGCCTGACGCTGGCGCCGCTGACGCACGGCGGCGGGCAGGAGCGCGACGTCCGCTCCGGCACCCTGGACACCCCGGGGGTGGCCGCCTTCGCGGCGGCGGCGTCGGCGGCGGTCGCCGAGCAGCCGGTCGAGGCGGTACGGCTGGCCGCCCTGCGGGACGACCTGGTCGCCCGGGTGCTCGCCGCGGTGCCGGGCGCGGTGGCCAACGGAGCGCCCTCCGGTCCCGGCCGTCTGCCCGGCATCGCCCATCTGACCTTCCCTGGCTGCGAGGGCGACTCGCTGCTGCTGCTGCTCGACGCCCACGGGATCGAGTGCTCGACGGGGTCGGCCTGCTCCGCGGGGGTGGCCCAGCCGTCCCACGTGCTGCTCGCCATGGGCGTCGACGAGGCCCGCGCCCGCGGCTCGCTGCGCTTCTCGCTGGGGCGGACGTCCACCGCGGCGGACGTCGATGCCCTGGTCCGTGTGATCATGCCGGTGGTCGGCCGGGCGCGCCGGGCGGGGGCGCTCGCCGGGCTGTCCGGGCTGTCCGGGCTGTCCGGGGGGTGAGCCGGATGCGTGTGCTCGCGGCGATGTCCGGGGGTGTCGACTCGGCGGTGGCGGCGGCCCGCGCGGCGGACGCCGGCCATGACGTGACAGGCGTGCACCTGGCCCTGGCGAAGTCGCCCGAGTCGCACCGCACCGGCGCCCGCGGCTGCTGCACGATCGAGGACGCCCGGGACGCCCGCCGCGCCGCCGACATCATCGGCATCCCCTTCTACGTGTGGGATCTCGCCGACCGCTTCGAGCACGACGTCATCGACGAGTTCGTCGCCGCCTACGAGGCCGGCCGGACGCCCAACCCGTGCGTGCGCTGCAACGAGCGGATCAAGTTCGCGGCGGTGCT
>NZ_CAKKTL010000099.1:0-12313 GCF_920664355.1 Protofrankia sp. CiP1_Cm_nod2 | reverse complement strand
GGAGCGGGCGCTGGCCCTGGGCTTCGACGCGGTGGTCACCGGCCATCACGCGCGGCTTTCCGGGGCGGTGCTGCGCCGCTCGGTCGACCCGGGCAAGGACCAGTCCTACGTGCTGGGGACGCTGCGCCCCGACCAGCTCGCCCACGCGATCTTCCCGCTGGGGGACACGACGAAGACCGAGGTCCGCGCCGAGGCGGCCCGCCGTGGCCTCGCGGTCGCGGACAAGCCCGACAGCCACGACATCTGCTTCATCGCCGACGGCGACACCGGCCGCTGGCTGCGCGACCGGCTCGGCTCCCAGCCCGGGCCGGTGGTGGACGCCGCCACCGGCGAGACACTGGGGGAGCACGAGGGGGCCTTCGCGTTCACGATCGGCCAGCGCCGCGGCCTGCGCCTGGGCCGGCCCGCGCCCGACGGCAGGCCCCGCTACGTCCTGGACGTCTCCCCGGTGACCCGGACGGTGACGGTCGGCCCGGCCGAGGCGCTCGACGTCTCCCACCTGGTGGCCGACCGGGCGGTCTGGCCGTACGAGGGGCCGGTGGTCTGCGCGGCGCAGGTCCGGGCGCACGGGCAGGCGGTGCCCGCCACCGCCGAGGGCGTCGGCGACGAGCTGCGCGTGGCCCTGGACGAGCCGCTGCGCGGCACCGCCCCCGGCCAGGCCGTCGTCCTCTACGACGGAGACCGTGTCCTCGGCGGCGGCCATGTCCTCCGGCTCGGGCGCTGACGGGAGGCCCGGGTACCGCGGGGCGCGGGTACCGCGGGGCCCCGGCCGGCCTTTCCCCGCTCCTCTGCCCGCTCCTTGGCACCTGCTCCTTGGCACCTGCTTCGGCACCTGCTTCGGCACCTGCTTTGACACCTGTTTCCCACGGACGGCGATTCCGATGACGGTGATGAGCCCGTGACACCATTCACCACCATGCCTGACATCGCACCCGCCGACGCATCCACCGCCGTGCCCCCCGGCGCGCCCGCCGCTGTGCCCGCGACGGCGCCCGCCGCCGGCCGCCTGTGGGAGCCGGGGGCGGCGACCGGCGTCGGGTCGCTGCCGGGGACCGACCCGGTCGAGGCGTGCCGGCTGGTCTTCGACGAGCTGCCCGACCTGCCGCACCTGCCCGAGCTGCCGGCCCGCGGCCCCGGCGCCGACATGATCGGCCGTTCGGCGGGTCTGCTCGCGGACATGCCGGTCGACCTGCAACCGTCCGGGTGGCGGCTGGTACCGCGTCCCGGAATGGACCTGCGCCGCACCCGGGACCTGCTCGCCCGCGATCTCGACGCGCTGGGTGAGGTCGCCGCCGGCTACACCGGGCCGCTGAAGGTCGCCGTCGCCGGCCCGTGGACGCTCGCCGCCACCGTCGAGCTGCCCCGCGGGCACAAGGCCCTCAAGGACGCCGGCGCCAGCCGGGACATCGCCGAGGCCCTGGCCCAGGGACTCGCCGCCCACCTCGCCGGCATCGCCCTGGCCGTGCCCGGCGTCCGCCTGATCGTGCAGGTCGACGAGCCCTGCCTGCCGGCGGTGCTCGCCGGTGAGGTCCGCACACCCAGCGGTTTCGGGGTGCTCCCCGCGGTGGAGGAGGGCGTCGTCGTCGACCGGCTGCGGACGCTGCTGGCCGCCACCGGGGTGCCCACCGGGGTGCACTGCTGCGCGTCCGCGCCGCCGCTGGGACTGCTGCGGCAGGCGAAGGCCGCCTTCGCCAGCGTGGACGCGACCCTGCTGACGCCCGCCGACGACGACGCCGTCGGCGAGGCGGTCGAGGCCGGGGTCGCGCTGATGCTCGGGGTGGTGCCGGCGCGGGGCGCGGACCTGTCGGACGTGTCGGACCTGTCGGACGCCCGTCGTACTGTCGAGCCCGTCCGGTCGATGTGGCGGCGGCTGGGGTTCGCCCCGGAGCAGCTTCGGGAGGTGGTCGTGGTGACTCCCACCTGTGGTCTCGCGGGTGCGACACCCGCCTATGCCAGGGCGGCGCTGCGGCGCTGCCGCAAGGCGGGCCGGGCGCTGGCGGACGGCTCGGTATGAGCCCGCTCGACATCTCGAGTCCGGAGGCCCCCCCGGGCGTGGCCGGCGCGCCGGCGGCCGAGGCAACGGTGGATGCTCCCCCGGACGCGGGCGGCTCCCCGGACGCTTCCCGGAGCGTGACGCCGGGGAGCGGGCCCGAGCCCCGGCCCGACGGTGAGCTCCCCGCCGGCGGCGACGCCGAGCTGTCGGCGCCGGGCGTCGCGGTCGACGAGATCCCGGCGCGGACGCGGGCGCGGGCGGCGGAGCTGGCCCGGGAGTTGGGCGAACACGCCTTCCGGTACTACGTTCTGGACTCCCCGACCGTCTCCGACGCCGAGTACGACCGGCTCATGGCCGAGCTGACGGAGATCGAGACCCGTTGCCCGGGGCTGCGCACGCCGGACTCACCTACCCAGAAGGTCGCCGGCGCCATCTCGACCCTGTTCACCCCGGTGGAGCATCTGGAGCGGCTGCTCTCGCTGGACAACGTCTTCACGGAGGTGGAGTTCGAGGCGTGGGCCGCCCGCGTCACCCGGGAGGCCGAGGTGGACGCCTGGCTGTGCGAGCTGAAGATCGACGGTCTCGCGGTCGACCTGGTCTACGAGGACGGCTACCTGGTGCGCGCGGCCACCCGCGGCGACGGGCGGACCGGGGAGGACGTCACCCCGAACATCCGGACCCTCGCGGCGGTGCCGGGCCGGCTGCGCGGCGGGAGCGTGCCCGGGCTGCTGGAGGTCCGCGGCGAGGTCTTCTTCCCGACGGCGGCCTTCGCCGAGCTCAACGCCACGCTGGTCGCCGCCGGCGACAAACCGTTCGCCAACCCGCGCAACGCCGCCGCCGGCTCCCTGCGGCAGAAGGACCCGCGGGTCACCGCCACCCGCCCACTGTCCATGATCATGCATGGGCTCGGCGCCCACCGCGGCTTCGACGTCACCTCCCAGTGCGAGGCGTACCAGCGGATGGCCGAGCTCGGCCTGCCCGTCTCCACGCACCACGAGGTGCTGGCGAGTGTCGCCGAGGTCGAGGCGTTCGTCCGCCGGTGGGGGGAGCACCGCCACGACGTCGAGCACGAGATCGACGGCGTGGTGGTGAAGGTCGACGCCTTCGGCCTGCAACGCCGCCTCGGCGCCACGTCGAAGTCCCCGCGCTGGGCGGTGGCCTACAAGTACCCGCCCGAGGAGGTCACCACCAGGCTGCTCGGCATCGAGGTCAACGTGGGCCGCACCGGGCGGGTCACCCCGTTCGGCCGCCTGGAGCCGGTCAGGGTCGCCGGCTCCACCGTCGCCCTGGCCACCCTGCACAACGCCGACCAGGTGGAACGCAAGGGTGTGCTGATCGGCGACACCGTCGTCCTGCGCAAGGCCGGCGACGTGATCCCGGAGATCGTCGGCCCGGTCGTGGACCTGCGGGACGGCTCCGAGCGCGCCTTCGTGATGCCCACCCACTGCCCGGAGTGCGGCACCGGGCTGGTGCGTCCCGAGGGCGAGGCCGACGTCCGCTGCCCGAACACCGTCTCGTGCCCGGCGCAGCTGCGCGAGTCGCTGTTCCACTTCGCCTCCCGCGGCGCCCTGGACATCGACGGCTTCGGCTACGAGACGGCGTCCGCCCTGCTGGCGGCCGGCCGGGTGAGCGACGTCGGCGACGTCTTCCACCTCACCGCCGAGTCGTTCGCCGAGCTGCGCGGCTTCGCCAAGAAGAAGATCGACCAGATCCTGCGCGGGGTGGACGCGGCCCGGCGGCAGCCGCTGTGGCGGCTGCTGGTCGGGCTGTCCATCCGGCACGTGGGCCCGAGCGCGGCCCGGGCGCTGGCCCGTGAGATGCGTTCGGTGGACGCCATCGCCGCCGCGCCCACCGAGACGCTGGCCGCCGTCGACGGCGTGGGCCAGACCATCGCCGCCTCCGTGGTGGACTGGTTCGCCGATCCGCGCCACCGGGACATCCTGGAACGGATCCGTTCCGGTGGGGCGCGGCTCGCCGACGCCGGCGCGGACGACGGGCCCGGCCCGCTCACCGGCGTCACCGTCGTGATCACCGGGACGCTGGCGGGCTGGAGCCGGGACTCCGCCACCGAGGCCGTCCAGGCCCGCGGCGGCAAGGTCACCGCCTCGGTGAGCAGGAAGACGGCCTTCGTGGTGGTCGGCGCCGACCCGGGGGCGAGCAAGTACGACAAGGCCCGCGCCTGGAAGCTGCCGATCCTCGACGAGACCGGCTTCGCCGTCCTGCTGGAACAGGGCCCGCAGGCCGCGGCCCCGCTCGCGCTCCCACCGGAACCGGACGACCCGTCAGAACCGACCGACCCACCGGCGGCGACCGACCCACCGGAACCGGTTGACCCAACGGAACCGGCCGACGGCTAGCCACCGGCCGCCTCCGTTGGCGGGCGCCTCCACGCCTTCTCCGCCAAACGAGGGCTCTTCGGAGAATGAGTGTGGAAACGGTCGCTGTAGCAGCCGTTTCCACACTCATTGTCTTGATCGGAACGGGGTGTGCGGCTGTCCGGCCGGCGTTTCGGGGGCTGGCGGCCGGGGCGGCGGGATGAGCCAGGTGCCAGGTGGGTGCCGGTCCCCCTGGGTGGGTGCCGGTGTCAGGTGGGGGCCGGTGAGGTGTGGCGGTTGCGCACGATCGTGGCGGCTATGCCGGCGAGATGGGCCAGCCGCTGGACCTCGGAGGCGCGGAAGCGCGGGCCACCGGGCCGTCCGACGAGCACCGCCACCTCACAGCCGCCCTCCGGGGGAGTGCCCACCGGGGCCACCGCGAGTTCCATGCCGAGCGCGCTCCAGCGCGGCGGGAACCAGCCGCTGTCCGCGTCGAAGCCACGCGCGCGGTCCAGGGGCAGCGACAGCAGTTCGGGGCGCACCTTCTTCGGGCTGGTCAGCTCGTCACCACCGAGGTCGGGGGCGCCGACGGAGGACTCGACGACCCGGATGTCGCCGGGCGCGACCCGTTCGAGCAGCACCGCCCAGTCGGCGTGGAATACCGCGCCGACGAACCCGGTGAGGACGGCGAGCGCGTCGTCGGGCCGGGCGGTCAGCGCCTCGACAAGGTCCAGGTCGTGCCGGATCCCCACGCCGCCGGCCGGGTACGGGCGCAGGGACTCCACGCTCACCCCGGGCACGGAGCAGGCCGCGGTCAGCACGGTGTCGGCCAGCCCGTTCGGGGGCAGTTCGACGACGACGTCGTCCACGGCACCGCGCGCGCCGCGCTCGACCACGCTCAGGCTGACGATGTCGATACCGGCCTGCCCGAGGGCGGTGGCGACGGCGCCCAGGGCGCCGGGCCGGTCCGGCAGGACGAGGCGCAGCAGATACGACATGTAGTCAAGAATACATTCCGTGCATGCTTGATTGGTGACAACAACGTCACGTGCAGGTATCGGTGCTGGTCATCAGTGCGTTTTCGGGCTGTCATAGCTGGTGGCGGATGGCGCTATCGCTCACGTTATGTTACCTCACGCGAAGATCACTTCTAGCGCGCCGGTCAGGTAACCCTACGTATCCCCGCGGACGGTGGCACGCGTCGATGGACGTCGGCCACCGGAGAAGATCGGCGCGAGTTTGTCGTTGTGTACGCTGACGCGGCCAAAAAGCGTACACAACAACAAAATCGCGGCGATCATAGCCTGTGCGGGTGGCCGATTCAGGCGGGGCCGAGAACGGCGCCGATCCGCCGCCGTACCTCGGTCTCGCCCAGCGCAGCCGCGACCAGGTGGAGAGCGGGGCTGCGGGTGGAGCCGGTGAGCAGCACGCGGACCACCTGGGACGCTTCCCGGATCGACCCGACGTAGGAGCCGGGGTCGTTCTTGTACTCCTTGACGCTTGCCGCGAAGCCGTTGTCCTTGGCCGTCACACGGATCTGGTCGAACCAGCCGTCCGAGTCGGACAGGTCCTGGTAGACACGCAGCAGGTCCGCGCACAGCCGCCGCACCACATCGGGCGCGAGGCCGCCGAACCGGCTGTCCGCGGGATCGGTCACCGGCTCGAACAGCGCGGTGAAGAAGTAGCCGTAGATCGGCCGGAAGTCCGACCACTTGCGCAGGTCCTTGCGCGGGTTGTCCACCCCCGTCCGCTCGATGTCCAGCGCCCGCACGGCGAGGTCCTGCTCGGCGCGGACAGCCTGCGCCAGTTCGGTGTCGTGGGTATCCGCCCACGTCAGCACCTCGTCCAGGACATCCCGGCTTGGCAGAGTCGCGACGTAGTCCGCCGCGATGTCCTCCAGCTTCACCAGATCCACCAGCGCGCCGGACACGCCGCACTCGGCCAGGCGCAGCGGGGCGGTCAGCGCCTCGGCCAGCGGCATCTCCGCCAACCGCCCGTTGATCAGCCCGCGAAGGTAGTAGAGCACACTTGGCGCCGGGTAGCCCGCTTTGATGTAGAACTCGACGGACGCTTCAGGGTCCTTGCGCTTGGACAGTTTCCGTTTTCCTGAACCGTCCGCTTTCAGTAGTGGCGCGATGTGCGCGTATGGAATGTGCTCGAAACCTGCCGCGTCGAACAGCTGCAGGTGCACCGGGACCGAGGGCAGCCACTCGTCGCCCCGAATCACGTGCGTGACCCGCATCAGGTGGTCGTCCACGACGTGCGCGAAATGGTATGTGGGCAGTCGCAGCGGGCTGTCGGAATTTTTCAGGATGACGACGTCGTTACGGTTCGCGTCCGCCTCCAGGCGACCGCGTATCAGGTCGGTGAAGGCGATCCTGCCCGGCGCGCCCGGCGATCGGAACCGTATGACGTAAGGCTGGCCGGCGGCCAGTCGTTCGCGCACCTGTTCGTCGGTGGCATCGCGCCAGGTCGCCCAGCGGCCGTAGTAGCCGGTAGGGACTTTCTCCGCGCGCTGCTCCTCGGCGGACGCGGCCAGTTCCTCCTTCGTGGCGAAGCACGGGTATGCCTTGCCTGTACGGAGGAACTCGCGCACGTAGGTCAGGTAGATCAGCGCCCGGTCCGACTGGGTGTAGGGGCCGTGGGCGCCGGTCGGATCGGACTCGTCCGAACTGACGCCGAAGTAGCCGAAGGCCACGTCGAACCGGGCGGTCGCGCCCTCCACGGTTCGAGCCTGATCGGTGTCCTCGATCCGGATGAAGTAGGAACCGCCGGACTGCCGTGCGAGGTCCTTGTCCAGGATCGCCACATAGATGCCACCGAGATGGGCGAAACCCGTCGGACTCGGGCAGAAACGGGTGACCATTGCGCCCGACGGCAGGTTCCTCGGCGGGTACCGCTCCTCCCAGTGCTCCGGACCGGGCAGATCAGTTGGGAACAGCGCGTCGATCTCGTCGCGGTCAAGCATTGCAGAAGGTACCTCCACGGGCACTGGACAGTTCTGAAACCGCAGTGATCATCATCTCCAGGCGATCCTGTGGTGGGCACTACCCGCAGGCATGTCTGCGATGCTAGCGGGCAACAGGCATGCTCCGGGGGGAGGGCGTGTCAGACATGCGGCGCGGTTTCTCCCAAGGTGGTGGAAGACGGCCGGATCCGACGCCATCAACCGGCGGTACCCACGTCGCGGGCGTGACCAGGGCGAATCCGGAAACTCATACCGGATGGCGCCGGTTCTGGCAGGTCACGGGCTCTGTCGCTCCGCACGATGTTGTCGGTACGGGCGGGATCGCGGCGGCTAGGCCTCGCCCGGGCACACGATGTCGTCGCTGGCCGGCACGCCACAGGCCGATCGGGCGGGCCGGACCGTACGATGACCACAGCGCCGTACGCGGGCCAGGCCGTACGCGGGCCGGTCTGAGGCCGGCTTCCGTTCCGCGGCCGTCCGCCGCCGGCGTGCCCGCGGGTCAGCAGGCCACGGCGATCAGCAAGCCACAAGGTGATCGGAAGGTCATCGGGAAGTCAGAGGGTCGTAACCGGTATGGCGATTACCAGGGACGAGGTCGCGCACCTCGCCCGCCTGTCGCGGCTGGCGCTGTCGGAGGAGGAACTCGACACGCTCGCCCCCCAGCTCGATGTGATCATCGGTGCGGTCGCCCGGGTCGCGGAGGTGGCCGCCGGCGACATCCCCCCGACGACGCACGCCGTCCCGCTGACGAACGTGTTCCGGGCCGACATCACCGGTCAGTCCCTGCCGCGCACCGACGCTCTCGCCGGCGCGCCCGCCACGCAGGACGGCCGCTTCCGGGTGCCGCGCATCCTTGATATGGACGAGTGAGGGTTCCTGTCCGTGACCGACGTCATCCGTTTCTCCGCCGCCCGAACCGCCGCCGCGATCGCCGCGGGTGAGCTCAGCGCGCTGGAGGTGACCCAGGCCGCGCTCGACCGGATCGCGAAGGTCGACGACCGGATCAACGCCTTCCTGCACGTCGACGTCGACGGCGCCCTCGCCGCGGCCCGTGACGTCGACCGGCGCCGGGCCCTGGGGGAGACGCTCGGCCCGCTCGCGGGTGTCCCGCTCGCACTCAAGGACGTCTTCACCGCCCGGGGGATGCCCACGACCTGCGGCAGCCGCATCCTGGAGGGCTGGTACCCGCCGTACGACGCGACCGTCGTGGCGAAGCTGCGCGCGGCCGGTGTGATCATCATCGGCAAGGTCAACATGGACGAGTTCGCGATGGGGTCGTCCACGGAGAACTCCGCCTACGGCCCGACCCGCAACCCGTGGGACACCGACCGCATCCCCGGCGGCAGCAGCGGGGGCAGCGCGGCGGCGGTGGCCGCGTTCGAGACGCCGGTCGCGCTCGGTACCGACACCGGCGGCTCGATCCGCCAGCCGGCGGCGGTGTGCGGGCTGGTCGGGGTCAAGCCGACCTACGGCGGGGTGAGCCGCTACGGCCTGGTCGCCTTCTCCAGCTCCCTGGACCAGGCCGGCCCGCTGGCCCGCACGGTGACCGACGCCGCGCTGCTGCACGCCGCCATCGCCGGCCACGACCCGCTGGACACCACCAGCGTGGAGCTCGCGCCGCCGCCGGTGGTGGCCGCCGCCGCCAGCCGTGACCTGCGCGGGGTGCGCATCGGGGTGGTCCGCGAGCTGTCCGGGGACGGCTACGACATCGGGGTGCGCGCGCGTTTCTCCGACACCCTCGAGGTGCTCGTCGGCCTCGGCGCCGAGGTCGTCGAGGTCAGCTGCCCGCACTTCACCTACGCGCTGCCCGCCTACTACCTGATCGCGCCGAGCGAGTGCTCGTCCAACCTGGCCCGTTTCGACGCGATGCGGTTCGGCCTGCGGGTCGGCGACGACGGCGAGGCGAGCGCCGAGGAGGTCATGAGCCGCACCCGCGGCATCGGCTTCGGCCCCGAGGTGAAGCGGCGGATCATCCTGGGGACGTACGCGCTGTCGTCGGGCTACTACGACGCCTACTACGGCCAGGCCCAGAAGGTCCGGACGCTGATCAGCCAGGACTTCGCCGCCGCCTACGAGCGGGTCGACGTGCTGGTCTCGCCCACCACGCCCACCGTCGCGTTCCGGCTGGGGGAGAAGGTCGACGACCCGGTGTCGATGTACCTGTCCGACCTGTGCACGATCCCGTCGAACCTGGCCGGCGGGCCGGCGATGAGCCTGCCGGTCGGTCTCGCCGACGGGCTCCCCGTCGGATTCCAGATCATGGCGCCGGCGTTCGCCGACGACCGCCTGTACCGGGTCGGCGGCGCGCTGGAGGCGGCGCTGGAGGCCAGGCGCGGCCGTCCCTTTCTCGACGACGCCCCGCCCCTGTGACCGAACCGCCGGCACGGACGTCCGGTGCACGCACGTCCTGTGACGGAAGCCACGGCGCGGGCATGCCAGGGCCGGCCGCGCCGTGACGGGCGGGCTCGCGTCGGGTATGCCCGCACCGGGCGTGTCGTGACAAGATCCCGGGCTCGCCCGGAGAGAATCATGATCGCGCGTGTGTCGGCCGACTACGATGGCGAGAGGGAGGCCTATGATGGTTGCGCTACGTAGCAGACGTGAGGACCGGGTGCTGCTGGCGGTAGCCTGGGTGCTGACTGTCGCCGCCCTTGTACTCGGTGTCGTCGCGCCGGCGCCCATCCTGATCCTGTGGGGTGTCCTCGGCGTCGGCGCGGCCGTGTTCGCCACCCGGATCCACCTGCGTGACACCCGGCCCCGCCAGCCGGACCCCGCCACCGGCGGCACGCAGCCCACCGGCGGCACGCAGCCCACCGGCGACGCGCGGCCCGCCGGCCAGGCCCAGCCCGCCGATCAGGCGTGGCCCGCCGGCGCGGATCACGGCTCCACCTCGGTACAGACGGACGCGGTTGAACAGGAGCACGTGCGTTGACACCCTCGGCCAGCACGGCGGCCACCATCCCCACCTTCGACGACGCCGTCGCCCGCTACGAGCCGGTGATCGGGCTGGAGACGCATGTCGAGCTCGGCACCGCCTCGAAGATGTTCTGCGGGTGCTCCACCGCGTTCGGTGCGGAGCCCAACGCCCAGGTGTGCCCGACCTGCCTGGGCCTGCCAGGCTCGCTGCCGGTGGTCAACGAGGCCGCCGTCCGGTTCGCCGTGATGATCGGCCTGGCGCTCAACTGCTCGATCTCGCCATGGTGCCGCTTCGCGCGCAAGAACTACTTCTATCCGGACATGCCGAAGAACTTCCAGATCAGCCAGTACGACGAGCCGCTGTGCGAGAACGGCTGGCTCGACGTGGAGGCCGACGGGAAGATCCACCGGGTCGGCATCACCCGCGTCCACATGGAGGAGGACACCGGCAAGTCCCTGCACGTCGGCGGGGCCACCGGGCGCATCCACGGGGCCACCCACTCGCTGGTCGACTACAACCGGGCCGGCATCCCGCTGGTCGAGATCGTCACCGAGCCGGACGTCCGCTCGCCCGAGGTCGCCCGTGCCTACGTCGACGAGCTGCGTGAGCTCTGCCGGGCGCTGACCGTCTCCGACGTCCGGATGGAGCAGGGCTCGCTGCGCTGCGACGCCAACGTGTCGCTGCGGCCGCGCACCGCCCCCGGCGAGCCCGCCGCGCCCTACGGCACCCGGTCGGAGACCAAGAACCTCAACTCGCTGCGCTCGGTGGAGCGGGCGGTCCGGCACGAGATCGTCCGGCAGGCCACCCGGCTGGACGCGGGCCTGAAGGTCGTCCAGGAGACCCGGCACTTCGACGAGGCCTCCGGGACGACGTCGGCCGGCCGCTCCAAGGAGGAGGCGACCGACTACCGGTACTTCCCCGAGCCGGACCTCACCCCGCTGGCGCTGACCCACGAGTACGTCGACGCCGTCCGGGCGACCATCCCGGAGCTGCCGGCGCAGCGCCGGGCGCGCCTGGCAGCCGACCACGGGTTCACGCCCGCCGACATCGTGAACATGCGCAACGCCGGCGTCCTCGACCTGGTCGAGGAGACCATCGCGGCCGGGGCGACGGCCGAGGCGGCCCGCAAGTGGTGGCTGAACGAGCTCGCGCGCCGGGCCGCCGACGCCGGCGTGCCCCCGACCGGCCTCGCGATCGAGCCGTTCGACGTCGCCCGCATCGCGGAGATGATCGCCGACGGCGAGCTGACCGACGCCCTCGCCCGCACGGTCATCACCGGCGTCCTCGCCGGTGAGGGGACACCGGACGAGGTGGTGGCCGGCCGTGGCCTCAAGCTCGTCTCCGACGACGGCGCGCTCGCCGACGCGGTCGAGAAGGTCATCGCCGCCCAGCCGGCCATCGCCGACAAGGTGCGCGGCGGCAAGCTGAACGCGGTCGGCCCGCTGGTCGGCGCGGTCATGAAGGCCATGAAGGGCCAGGCGGACCCGGGCACCGTCCGCAAACTCCTCCTGGAGCGCCTCGGCGAGTAACCAGCGGAAAGCGTAGGTGGAAAACGTCACTATCACGCCGTTTTTCACCTACGGACGCGCGGGCCGTAGGTGAAAAACCGTGTGGTAGCAACGTTTTTCACCTACGGCCCGCGTTGTGCTCACGGCGCGTCGACAGGCGGGTCCCGGTTGGGCCTTCGTAAGCTGGTGCCACGCCCGGAGCCCGGCCGTCGATGACGGCGGAGCCCGGTCCGTCATCAGCGGGGCCGCCGCTGGGGTCGTCAACGGGGGAGGAGCACGCCAAGGTGCCTCTGACTCCCGGCGGGTTCACCGCGTCGACGTCACGACGGGGCCGTGGCCGCGCCCGTCTGCTCATCGCCCTCGCCGTCGTCATCGTGCTGCTCGCCGCGTCCGGCGCCGGGTACCTGTGGAAGATCCGTAGCGACAGCCGCGCCCAGGACAGGGCGGCGAGGGCCGCGGCGGAGGCCTACCTGTCCAGCTGGCAGAGCCTCGCCTCGTCCGGTGACACGGCCACCTCCGCCACCACGGACCGCGCCGCGGCCACGGCCACGGGCGGCGCCACGGCCGGGCCCGCCAGCGCCGGGCCCGCCAGCGCCGGGCCCAGCGCGGTGC
>NZ_CAKKTL010000098.1:16123-18709 GCF_920664355.1 Protofrankia sp. CiP1_Cm_nod2 | reverse complement strand
ACACCGTCGCCGAGGCCAGGATGAACACCGGCGTCGCACCGTACCGGGCGCACACCCGCCGTAGCCTCCGCAGGACGTGCGCGACATGGGAACCGAAGACACCCCGATAACCGTGGCACTCGTCGACCACCACGTACCGAAGGCCCCGGAGGAAGGCGGCCCACCGCCGATGGGAAGGCAGGATGCCCTGGTGCAGCATGTCGGGGCTGGTCAGCACGAACGTGGCATGGGCACGGACCCAGTCGCGTTCGTACCCGGGCGTGTCACCGTCGTATGTGGCGGCGCGTACGCCGGTCAGGGTGAGCGCGCGAACCGCGCGGAGCTGGTCGTTGGCCAGCGCCTTGGTGGGGGCGAGATAGAATGCGCGAGCGGACGGCTCGGCGAGCAGGACGCTGAGCACCGGCATGAGATATCCCAGTGATTTACCCGACGCCGTACCTGTCGCGAGCACTACACTGCGGCCGGCGTGAGCATGTTCGGCGGCACGCGCCTGATGTGTCCACGGCGCGTCGATACCGGCGGCGCGCAGCCGGGAGACGAGTACGGGATCCGCCCAGGCGGGCCAGGGCGCTCTGGTGCCGGCTCTGGCCGGGACACGCTCCACATGTGTGACGCAACAGCTGCGACGGGCGTCTGCCCGCAACCGGTCGAGAACAGCCGCACCGCGATCCGGCGCACCCGGCTCCGGTGCGCTCGTCTGGACCGAGATTGTGTCCACGGTGGCCCAGCGTAGGCGAGGATGCCGGACGGATGCCCTGGTCCCGGCAGGATTCGCTCACCTGCGGCAGGCGGCCGCGAGGTTCGGCGGCCGGCGGGGCCGGCGGGGCCGGCGGGGCACGAACCGGGCGCCACCGGAGATCGCGTCTGCGAACCCCTGTGGCGCATGGGTAGCCTGCTGTGTCGCGGCGAGCCGGATTGATCCGGGCGTGGGAGGGTAGTGCCGCCGTGATGTCGGCCGTCCGGCCGGACGGCTGTGAAGCAGACGCAAGGAGGACCTGTGGACCTGTCCCTCACTACCCGCACGGAAGGGGACTTCACGATCGTCGTCGTAGGCGGCGAGATTGACGTCTACACTGCCCCGAAGCTGCGGGAACAACTGATCGATCTCGTATCGGGCGGTTCGTACCATCTCGTCGTCGACATGGAAGGGGTCGAGTTCCTCGACTCGACCGGTCTCGGGGTGCTTGTCGGCGGCCTCAAGCGGGTCCGGGCTCACGAGGGGACGCTGCGGCTCGTCTGCACCCAGGAACGGATTCTGAAAATCTTCCGGATCACCGGCCTGACGAAGGTCTTCCCGATCCACGCGTCTGTCGAGGAAGCACTTGCCGCCAAGGACTGAAGAACCAGAGGCAGCGCGATCATGATTCTTTCGCGTCCAGAGCTCCTGCCGTATCCGAGGTTCCCGCCGGAGCGGCACAGCGTGCCTGGAAGCCGATCCGGGGAATCCGCCGGGCTCAGGCCCACGGGCCGCCGGGTGGCCAGTTCCATCGAGAGACAGGTCATCGACGTATGTCCACCGTCGAGTTGCGCTTCGCGGCTCTTCCCGGACACGTCCGAACGGCCCGGATGATCGCAGCCGCGGTCAGCCGGCGTTCGGGCGTGCCGGAGGAGATCCTTGACGAGATCAAACTTGCGGTCGGCGAGGCATGTGCCCGAGCCGTCAGCGTCAACCGCCGGTTCGACCCGCAGGCTCCCGTGATCGTCCGGGTCAGTGACGGCGATGGTTCGTTCACGGTGTCGGTGGCCGACCGCGGGCCGCGGGAACGCGCTGCCTCGCCTGTGTCACCTATGGGATGCGATGCCTCGTCCTGGGGTCACGATGCCTCGCCCATGAACGGCCATGGACGGACCGACACGCCTGGATCACCCGGCAGCCGTCGTACGGTGACCGCATCCGCTTCCCCGCCCCCGCCCGCTGTCACCGGGCCGGTGGCTGCCGAGTCGATGGCTACCGAGCCGGTGGCTGCCGGCCCGCTGGCTGCCCAGCCGATGGCCGCCCGGTCAGCCGTCGCCGGGCCTGTGGTCACCCGTTCGCCTGTCACCGAGCCCACGGCTGTCAGCCCGGTCGCGTCCGCGGGCGGCATCTGGCGGCCGGACGAGGAGGAGGTGTGCTCCCCGGCGGTCCCGGGGATCGGTCTCGCCCTGATCGAGGGCCTGGTCGACGACTTCACCATTACCACGCGGACCGACCGAGCCGGCATGATCGTCACGATGCGCTGGGCAATGAAACCAGCACAGGAGAAACCGGCCACACCGGTCATGGCTCTCTGATCTCAGACGGCATGCCGCCGGCACGCCGACGCCGCCCCCGCCTCCAGCGGCCGGCGGTCTCCCGCCGGTAGCCGGCACGCCGACGCCGCTCCGGGCGCCGCGGGCTCCGTGGTGGCGGCCGTACGCCGGCCATCGCCACCAGCACATCGCAGCCCGACGCGTCGCGACACCGGACACGTCGACGCACCAGCGCCTACCCGCCAGTTCGGACCGGACGACACGGACGGAGCAGGCCGAAGGCCGGCTGTCGGAGTGAACAAGGACCCCAAACATCCACGGAATATCCCCCAAAGCACAATTTTGACCAGGTCTTGT
>NZ_CAKKTL010000098.1:14167-15953 GCF_920664355.1 Protofrankia sp. CiP1_Cm_nod2 | reverse complement strand
CAACGAAAGAACGAGCGCATGTTACGGCCGTGTGGATAGACTGCCGCATCACTCGGTCGATCAGACCGCGTGCGCGATGTCTGGAGTGCTCCCCGTGGTACCGAACGGAGAATCGGGAGAACGCGGACCAACGCGTTGGTCGCCGCACGATGGCGCGACGGTGGGACGGGCGGCCGCCCGGATCCGTCCCGGCTGGCAGTCATGCCGGCGTCGCACCCGCTTCGCCGGCCCACGCCGACTCGGCGCCCTCCCACGCCGCAGCGGCAACCTCGACGACGTCGTCAGATGCGATGTCCGGCCGCGCCCGCCCGCCGGCTCCCACAACCGGCACGGGGTGGGCGCGGAGGGTGCACAGACCTGACCGGGAGGGCCCATGGTCCTGATCCAAGCCGCGGCGGGTACGAGTCCCGGCGGTGCCGCCATCGAACTTGGCGCAGGTCAGATCGGACTGGTCGCCGGGGTGGCGGCCGTGGCGGCGCTGGCGCTGGTGGTGGCCGGCTACCTGGCCCGCGAGGTGCTCGCGGCCGACCCGGGAAACCCACGAATGGTCGAGGTCGCTCGCGCCGTCCAGGAAGGAGCCGCGGCCTACCTGCGCCGGCAGTTCACCACGGTGGCCGGTTTCGTGCTCGTGATCCCGTTCGTGCTGCTGCTGCTGCCCGCGGAATCCACCGCCTCCCGGGTCGGCCGGTCGCTCTTCTTCGTCCTCGGAGCCGTCTTCTCCGCGTTGGTCGGCTTCGTCGGCATGTCGCTGGCCACCCGGGCGAACTCCCGGACCGCGGCCGCGGCCATCCGGGCCGGGGAACGCGCTGCCATGCGGATCGCCTTCCGCACCGGGGGTGTGGTCGGGATGTTCACCGTCGGCCTGGGCCTGCTCGGCGCGGCGGTCGTGGTACTCGCCTTCCGGGACACGGCCCCGCAGGTCCTGGAGGGGTTCGGGTTCGGCGCGGCGCTGCTCGCGATGTTCATGCGGGTCGGCGGCGGCATCTTCACCAAGGCGGCGGACGTCGGCGCCGACCTCGTCGGCAAGATCGAACAGGGCATCCCCGAGGACGATCCGCGCAACGCGGCCACCATCGCCGACAACGTCGGGGACAATGTCGGCGACTGCGCCGGGATGGCCGCGGACCTGTTCGAGTCCTACGCCGTGACGCTGGTGGCCGCACTGATCCTCGGCGTGAAGGCGTTCGGCGAGAACGGGCTGATCTTCCCGCTGCTGATCCCGGCTGTCGGCGTGCTCACCGCGATCGTCGGCATCCTCTCGGTCGCACCGCGCGCGGGTGACCGCAGCGGCATGGCAGCGATCAACCGGGGGTTCTTCCTGTCCGCGGTGATCTCCGCCATCGGCGTCGTCATCGTCTCGCTCGTCTACCTTCCCAGCAGCTTCTCCGGATTCCCCGGGATGGCGGACAGTAGCCAGAGCGGTGACCCACGGCTCATCGCGATCACTGCGGTCCTGATCGGCATCGTGCTGGCCGCGGCGATCCAGCTGCTCACCGGCTACTTCACCGAGACCAGCCGCAGACCGGTCCAGGACATCGTGAAAGCGTCCACCACCGGCCCCGCAACCAACATCCTCTCCGGCATCGGGGTCGGCCTGGAATCGGCTGTCTACTCGGCGCTGCTCATCAGTGCGGCCGTCTTCGGTGCGTATCTGCTCGGGTCCGGGAGCGTCACCGTCGCGCTGTTCGCCGTGGCGCTGGCCGGCACCGGTCTGCTGACGACGGTCGGCGTCATCGTCTCGATGGACACTTTCGGGCCGGTCAGCGACAACGCCCAGGGCATCGCC
>NZ_CAKKTL010000098.1:0-13747 GCF_920664355.1 Protofrankia sp. CiP1_Cm_nod2 | reverse complement strand
GTTCGGGTCGTTCACGGACACCGTGAACGAAGCGCTCGTCGACGCCGGCCGGACCGTGGCGTTGTCCCGCACACTCGACATCGCCTATCCCGACGCCCTGGTCGGGCTGGTCATCGGCGCCGCGGTCGTGTTCCTGTTCTCCGGGCTCGCGATCAACGCGGTTGGGCGTACCGCCGGCCGGGTCGTGCTCGAGGTGCGCAACCAGTTCCGGACGAAGCCCGGCATCATGGACGGGACGGAACGGCCCGACTACGGTGCCGTCGTCGACATCTGCACCCGTGACTCACTGCGAGAACTGATCACCCCGGGGACGCTGGCGGTGCTCGCCCCGATCGCGGTCGGTTTCGGGCTGGGCTACCCGCCGCTGGGTGCCTACCTTGCCGGGGCGATCGCCGGCGGCGTCCTCATGGCGGTCTTCCTCGCCAACTCCGGTGGCGCCTGGGACAACGCGAAGAAGCTCGTCGAGGACGGCAACTACGGCGGCAAAGGGTCGGACACGCATGCGGCGACCGTCATCGGGGACACCGTCGGTGACCCCTTCAAGGACACCGCCGGGCCGTCGATCAACCCTTTGATCAAGGTGATGAACCTGGTCAGCCTCTTGATCGCGCCTTCGGTGGTGAAGTACTCGGTCGGTGACGACGAAAACACGCCGCTACGGATAGCGATAGCACTGGTGGCCGTCGCGGCGATCGTCGCCGTGATCGTCTACTCCAGGCGGCGAGCTTCCGCGCTCACCGTCGCGCCCCCGGTAGCCGAGCAGCGCCCGGCCGGCAGGACGAAGGCCGGCGTGTGACAGCGCCGCCGATGACGGGCCATCCACCGGCGCCACCGGCCGTCGATGACGTCCGTGTCAGCCATGCCGCCATCGGAGACTCGATACCAGTGACATGTCGGTGACACGACCCCAGCGGCGCGGCGACGCCGACACGATGCCAGCTACACAGAGCAATCAACTGGAGGCGCAGAAGCTTCTCTCGGCTCCGGCCGGCCGGGTACGGGTGCACCCGCGGGCGCGGCACGGCGTACGGTCTGCTCCGGTGTCCGCGAGCGGACACCGGGTGGATCGCGGACCGGGAGCTGACACACCGGTACGCGCCGACCTACTGTCGGCAGGAGGACCGCCGCCCGAGGCGCGCCGTGACGGGTGCCCCGGGAGGGGGTTCTCGCACCGGCGGCAGGCTCATCCGCACCGTTAACCACCCGCCACGCACGCCACAGCCCACACCGGGCGCAACATATACGGGATATACGGGCTGCAAACATATACAGGCTGCAACGCACGCAGGCCGCAACGCCGAAACCGAACTGCCCCCTGCAACGAGGAGAGAAGTGCCCCCGCGCACGAAGTCGACAAACAGCGAGACGCGCCGGTCGAGCGCCGGGTCATCGTCGCCGGTCGTCGAGCCCGCGGCCGGCGACATCGCTGCCGGGCCCGATACGGACGCCATCACGGCCGGCAACACGGCCGGCATCACGGCTGGCAATGGCGCCGTGTCCCGCGAGCGCGCCGTACGTACCACGCGCGCCGCCACTCGCGGTAGCCGTGCCGGTACGTCATCGCCGGCCGCGAGCGGCACCGGCGTCCGGCTCGTGATCGTCGAGTCGCCGGCCAAGGCGAAGACCATCGCCGGGTATCTCGGCTCCGGCTGGCGGGTCGAGTCCAGCATCGGACACATCCGGGACCTGCCGCAGAGCGCCGCCGACGTCCCCGACGCCCACAAGGGCAAGCCGTGGGCCCGTCTCGGGGTGGACGTCGACAACGGCTTCAAGCCGCTCTACGTGGTCACGCCCGACAAGAAGTCCCAGGTCAGCAAGCTCAAGGCGCTGGCGAAGGAAGCCAGCGAGCTCTACCTGGCAACAGACGAGGACCGCGAGGGCGAGGCCATCGCCTGGCACCTGCTGCAGACGCTGAAGCCGACGGTGCCGGTGAAGCGGATGGTCTTCCACGAGATCACCGAGCAGGCGATCCGGCGGGCGGTGGACAACACCCGTGAGATCGACGAGCACCTTGTCGACGCGCAGGAGACCCGGCGCATCCTCGACCGGCTCTACGGCTACGAGGTCAGCCCCGTGCTGTGGAAGAAGGTCATGCCGAAGCTGTCGGCGGGCCGAGTACAGAGCGTGGCGACCCGCATCCTGGTGGAGCGCGAACGCGCCCGGATGCGTTTCTCCTCGGCCGAGTACTGGAACATCGAAGGCGTCTTCGGCCTGCTGACCCGCCGGGACGCCAGCGGTGCCGGCACCAGCGGCACCAGCGGCGACGGTGTCGCCGGCCGGGCCGACGCCACGCCGCTGCCGGCGAACCTGGTCGCGCTCGACGGCCGGCGGCTGGCCACCGGGCGCGACTTCGGCTCCTCGGGGCAGCTCACCTCCGCCGACGTCGTCCGGCTCGACGAGGAGGCCGCGCACGCCCTGGCCGGCCGGCTCGCCGACACCGCGTTCGCGGTGCGCTCGGTGGAGACCAAGCCGTACCGCCGCTCCCCCTACGCGCCGTTCATGACCTCCACCCTGCAGCAGGAGGCCAGCCGCAAGCTGCACTTCTCCAGCCAGCGGACGATGCAGGTGGCGCAGAAGCTGTACGAGAACGGCTATATCACCTATATGCGGACGGACTCGACGAACCTGTCCGAGACCGCGCTCGCCGCCGCCCGTGAGCAGGCCCGCGCCCTCTACGGGGCCGAGTACGTCCCCGACCGCCCCCGCGTCTACACGAAGAAGGTCAAGAACGCCCAGGAGGCGCACGAGGCGATCCGCCCGGCCGGGGAGCAGTTCCGCACCCCGGGCGAGGTACGCGAGGCGTTGTCCGACGCCGACGGCTACCGCCTGTACGAGCTGATCTGGCGGCGCACGGTCGCCAGCCAGATGGCCGACGCCCGCGGCACGTCCGCGACCATCCGGATCGGCGGTGTCTCCAGCGCCGGGGAGGACACCGAGTTCTCGGCCTCGGGGAAGGTGATCACCTTCCCCGGCTTCCTGCGCGCCTACGTCGAGGGCGCGGACGACCCCGACGCCGAGCTGGACGACCGGGAGCGGCGGCTGCCGGACGTCCGCGAGGGCGACACCCTGACCACCCGGGAGCTCAACCCGCGCGGGCACACCACCAGCCCGCCGCCGCGCTTCACCGAGGCGAGCCTGGTCAAGACGCTGGAGGAGCTCGGCATCGGCCGCCCGTCCACGTATGCGTCGATCATCGGGACGATCCAGGCCCGCGGGTACGTGTGGAAGAAGGGCAGCGCGCTGATCCCCAGCTTCGTCGCGTTCGCCGTGGTCGGCCTCCTCGAGGAGCACTTCGGGCGGCTGGTCGACTACCGGTTCACCGCGTCGATGGAGGACGACCTGGACGACATCGCCGCGGGCACGGCGGCGTCGATCGACTGGCTCACCCGGTTCTACTTCGGCTCGGACGCCGGCCAGGAGGGCGGGGTCGCCCGCGCCGGCGGGCTCAAGCACCTGGTCAACGAGCGGCTCGGCGAGATCGACGCCCGCGAGGTCAACTCGATCCCGCTGGGGGTGGCGCCGGACGACCAGCCCGTGGTGATCCGGGTCGGCCGCTATGGCCCGTACGTCCAGCACGGTGACGAGCGGGCGAGCGTCCCGGAGGACCTGCCGCCCGACGAGCTCACCGTGGACAGGGCGCTGGCGCTGGTCGGCGCGCCCAGCGAGGAACGGTCGCTGGGCACCGACCCGGACAGCGGCGCGACGGTCACCCTCAAGGTGGGGCGTTTCGGCCCGTACGTGTCGACCGACGACGATCCGCCGCGCCGGGCGAGCCTGCTGGGCACGATGACACCGGAGGCCCTCACCCTCGCCGACGCCCTGAAACTGCTCACCCTTCCCCGGTCGCTGGGAGCCGCCGAGGATGGGGAGGAGGTGACGGCCCAGAACGGCCGGTACGGGCCCTACGTCAAGAAGGGCTCGGAAAGCCGCTCGCTGGAGTCGGAGGAGCGGCTGTTCACGGTGACGCTGGACGAGGCGCTGGCGCTGATCGCGCAGCCCAAGACGCGGGGCCGCCGGCGGGCCGCTGAGACCCCGCCGCTGCGTGAGCTCGGCCCTGATCCCGCCACGGGCGCCCCCATGGTGCTGCGGGAGGGCCGCTTCGGGCCCTACGTCACCGACGGCACGACCAACGCGAGCCTGCGCAAGGGCGACGACGTCGCGTCCCTCACCGCGGAACGGGCGGCCGAGATGCTCGCGGAGAAGCGGGCCCGCGGCCCGGCCACGCCCAGGCGGCGGGCGGCGCAGCCGGCCAAGCAGGCCACGGCCGCCAAGACCACCAAGACCACCAGGCAGTCCACGGCCAAGAAGACGACGGCCAGAAAGACGGCCGCGCAGCCGGCCACGGGGACAGGGACGGCCACGGGGACAGGGACGGCCACGGGGACGGGGACGGACGGCGGCACGCCGGGCACCTCGTCGCCACGCCCACGACGGACGGGCTGATGGGCCTTCCGCCGGATGGCGCCCACGACCCGCCGCGGCCACCGGCCTCGACGGCGTCGGCGGGCGGGCGGGCGTGGTCCAGCCGGCCCCCCAGCCGACCACCGGTCGCGACGGTCCCGTCACCACCGGCCGGCTCCGCCGACCCCCACCGCGGTACCCAGGGAGACATCCGCGCGGTCCTGCGGATACCGCAGTTCCGGCGGCTGTGGCTGGCGCTGACGCTGTCCAGCCTCGGCGACTGGATGGGCCTGCTCGCCACGACCGCGCTGGCCAGCTCCCTGCAGGCCGGCTTCTCGGGGAAGGCGTACGCGATCGGCTCCGTCCTGATCGTCCGGCTGCTGCCGGCGCTGGTCTTCGGGCCGCTCGCCGGGGTCGTCGCCGACCGGCTCGACCGCAGGCTGACGATGGTCGTCGCGGACGTCCTGCGGTTCGGGCTGTTCGTCTCCATCCCCCTGGCCGGGACGCTGGCGTGGCTGCTGATCGCGTCCCTGCTGATCGAGTGCGTCAGCCTGTTCTGGAACCCGGCCAAGGACGCCAGCGTGCCAAACCTGGTGCCCGTGCAGCGGCTCGCCACGGCGAACACCCTGAGCCTGATCACCACGTACGGTTCGGCGCCGCTGGCCGCCGCGGTCTTCTCGCTGCTGGCCACCCTGTCGCGCACGCTCAGCTCCAGCGTGTCGTTCTTCAGGACCTCCCCGCTCGATCTCGCGCTGTACTTCAACGCCGGGACGTTCCTGGTGTCAGCAGCTGTGATCTTCGGGCTGCGCGGCATCGGCCGGGCCGACCGCCTCGACGCCGGGGCGAACCCGGGCCTGTGGTCGTCGATCACCGAGGGCCTGCGGTTCGTCAGCCGGGACAGGATGGTCCGCGGCCTGGTCGTCGGGATTCTCGGCGGTTTCGCCGGCGCGGGGTGCGTGGTGGCGCTCGGCCGGCTCTACGTCCAGCTTCTCGGCGGCGGGGACTCCGCCTACGGTGTCCTGTTCGGCGCGGTGTTCGTCGGGCTCGCCGCCGGCATGGCGCTCGGGCCGCGGCTGCTCGGCGACTACAGCCGCTCCCGCCTGTTCGGCCTGAGCGTCACCGCCGCCGGCGTGACCATGCTGCTGGTCTCCATCGTCCCCAACCTCGTGCTGGCCTGCATCCTGGTCGTGCTCGTGGGCGCGTTCGCCGGGATCGCCTGGGTCACCGGTTACACGCTGCTGCAGGCAGGGGTGAGCGACGAGCTGCGCGGACGGACCTTCGCGCTGGTCCAGTCCCTGGTCCGCATCGACCTGCTCCTGGTGCTGGCCGTGGCGCCCGGGCTGGTCGGGCTCATCGGCTCGCATCACCTCGATCTGTGGGGCCACCTGCGCGTACGCACCGACGGCGTCACGATCGTCCTGCTCGGCGGCGGTCTGCTCGCGGTGGCCGTCGGCCTGTTCGCCTACCGGCAGATGGACGAGCGCAAGGGTGTCGCGGTCCTGCCGGAGCTGTGGAACGCCCTGCTGGGGCGGCGCGCCACGCCGGAGCGGCCCCGCCACGCCGGCCTGTTCATCGCCGTCGAGGGCGGTGAGGGCTCCGGCAAGTCCACCCAGGTGGAGCGGCTGCGATCGTGGCTGGCGTCGTCCGGCCGCGAGGTCGTCGTCACCCGGGAGCCCGGCGGGACGGCGCTGGGTGTGAAGCTGCGGGAGCTGCTGCTGGACCCGGCCGCGCGGCTGCACCCCCGCACCGAGGCGCTGCTGTACGCCGCGGACCGCGCCGAGCACGTCTCCCGGGTGATCGAGCCCGCGCTGGCCCGCGGCGCGGTCGTCGTCACCGACCGGTTCATCGACTCCTCCATCGCCTACCAGGGCGCCGGGCGCCAGCTCGGCGCGGACGACATCGCCATGCTGTCGCGGTGGGCCACCCGGTCGCTGCTCCCGGACGTCACGATCCTGCTCGACGTCCCCGCGGGCACCGGGCTCACCCGGGTCCGGGCCCGGGCCGCTGGGAGCGGCGGAAACGGCTCGGCGGCCGGTGTCGACCGGATCGAGGCCGAGAAGCTGTCGTTCCACGAACGCGTCCGGGACGGCTTCCGCCAGCTCGCCGAGCACGCGCCGGACCGGTACGCCGTCCTCGACGCGGACCACCCGCCGGACACCGTGCACAACCAGATCCGTAACGTCGTCACCGGATATCTGCGCCGGGGCGAGGACAGCACCCCGGGCCTCCCCCGTCCACAGGCCGCGTCCGGCACCGCGTCCGGCACCGCGTCCGGCACCGCGTCCGAGGAACCGCCCACCGCGGCACCCGTGCGTCCCACGCCACCTGGCCGTCCCACGCCCACGCGCGCGTCCCCGGACAGCGCCGCGGTCTCGCCGGCACCGGGCCCGGCCAGCTCAGCCAGCCCGGCCGGGCCCGCCGACCCGGCTGATTCCGCCGATTCCGCCGATCACGCCGATCCGGGCGATCCGGCAGGGGAGACGGAGAAGAGCGACGCACCAGCGCCTGGAGCCGGGACCGAGACCACCGACGCGGCGGACGATCCCGTGACGGACGATCCCGCGGCGGCCTGGGCAGCGGACAGCCTGCCCACGGCCTCCGGACAATCGTCAAGGTGATCCAGCACCACTACGCGCACTCTTCGCCACCGCTCCGTCGCCGCTTCCCGTCCCTCGCCGCTTCCCGGCTGCCCTGCCGCTGCCGCGCCCCGGTGTCGACCCAGCGTTGGTGGTGTGGCGGGCCGAGCGGACAATGGCGCGGTGAGCGTGTGGGACGTCCTGGTCGGCCAGGTGCCGGTCATCGAGACCCTCTCCGCGGCGGCCGGAGCGCCCGGAGCGGCCGATACCGGTGGGCTGGCCGCGGCCCGCACCGCCATGACCCACTCGTGGCTGTTCACCGGCCCCACCGGCGCCGGCCGTACAACGGCGGCGCGGGCGTTCGCCGCCGCGCTGAACTGCGAGAGCAGCCACCCCGGATGCGGTGAGTGCGCGGGATGCCACACGGTGCTGACCGACACCGCCGCCGACCTGCGCACGGTCCGCCCGGAGGGCCTGTCCCTCGGCGTGAAGGACGTCCGGGAGCTGGTGCGGGACGCGGCCAGCGCGCCGACCTCGGGCCGCTGGCGGATCCTGCTGCTGGAAGACGCCGACCGGCTCACCGACCAGGCGGCGAACGCCCTGCTCAAAGCCTTGGAGGAGCCCGCGCAGCGGTCGGTGTTCCTGTTGTGCGCGCCATCGGTGGACGACGTGCTGCCGACCATCCGGTCCCGCTGCCGGGTGGTCGCGCTGCGGCTGCCCCGGCCGTCGGACGTCGCCGTCGCGCTGGCCCTCGAGGGTGTCGAGGACGCGTCCGCGCGGCTCGCCGCCGCGGCGAGCCAGGGGGATCTCGACCGGGCCCGCCTGCTCGCGACCGACGAGGCGGCTCGGGCCCGGCGGGCCGAGGTGCTGCGCATCCCTGCCCGCCTGCGCCGGACGGGTGACTGCCTCGGCGCCGCGGCGGACCTGGTGAACGCGGCGAACGCGGACGCCGACGCGGCGAACAGCATCCGCGACGAGGCCGAGGCCGAGGCGCTGAAGACCGCGCTCGGTGTCGGCGCGACATCCGCCGGCAGCACCGCGAAGCGTTCCAGGGCGGTCAGGCCGGGCGCGAAAGGCCGGGCGATGACGGTCCGGGGAGCCGCCGGCGCGCTCAAGGAGCTGGAGAAGACGCAGAAAAGCCGCGGCCGGCGGACGGTGCTGGACTCCCTCGACCGGGCGCTGGTCGACCTCGCCGGCTGGTATCGGGACGTGCTCGTCCTACAGCTCGGCGCGCCGGTGGACGCCATTCATCCCGATCATCATGAGCTGGCCGCGCGGCTGGCCCGGGGCTCTACCCCCGAGCAGACGCTGCGCCGGCTGGAAGCCGTCCTGGGATGCCGCCGCCGGCTGGCCGACAACCCCGGGCTGGTGCCGCTGCTGACGGTCGAGGCTCTCACCCTCGCGCTGCGCGCCGGCTGAGCCGACAGCACATGATCACCAAGTGTGGCGATCATGTGTTTTCCGGCCGGATAGGCCCCGTCCGCGGCTCGCGACCCGATTTGTGATTCCCCCCTCACTCTACGGATGATCCGATGTATCAATGATCCGATACATCGTTTCACCTCGCGGTCGCATCCGATCCTCGCCAACAGGCCGGTACGATACGATGCCCGAAACGACACCACAGATGCATTGGAACAGAGAGTAGCGGCAAAGAAACTGGATGACAGAGCGATGGCCGGCGGAGTTCGACACATAGTTGTCACGTGTTCGTCAAAAAATGATCGTTGCCGCCACATCAGACGGCCCGGCCGGCCGTGACGATGCCGCCGGACCAGCCGGATTACCGGCCCGGCGGCTCCCGAGGGCCAGCCCCACGGAAAGCATCCCACCAAGAACGGCGATCGTCTGAGCAGTCATCTCCCACGGGGGAACGGGAAGAGCGGCGATGAGCGGAATCATTCGGAAACGAACCGGGCCGGCCGGGAGCCGTATTCTCGGCGTCGGTGCCTATCGCCCGATGACAGTGGTGTCGAACGCCGACATCTGCCAACGGCTGGACTCCACACCCGAGTGGATCGAATCCCGCTCCGGTATTCGCAGCCGCCGGTTCGCGACCGCCGAGGAATCCCTCGGGGCGATGGCCGCGACAGCCGCCGGCAAGGCGCTGGCCAGCGCCGGTGTCGAGATCGCCGATGTCGGATGCATCCTGGTCGCGACAATGTCCCATGTCACCCAGTCGCCATCGGTAGCCACGGACGTGGCCGCCAGGATCGGCGCCGAGAAGGCCACGGCATTCGACATATCGGCGGCCTGTGCCGGTTTCTGTCATGGGCTCGCGATCGCCAGCGACATGGTGCTCGCCGGCAGCGCCCGGCATGTGCTGGTAATAGGCGCCGAGCGCATGTCGGACATCGTCGATCCGCATGACCGGGGCACCGCTTTCCTGTTCGGGGACGGTGCCGGAGCGATTGTCGTCGGGCCGTCCGAGACGCCGGGCATCGGGCCGGTGGTGTGGGGGTCGGATCCCTCCGCCCGGGACGTCATCGCGCACGACCGCTCCTATCTGGACTGGCGTGACAACCCCGAACTGCCCTGGCCGACGATGCGGATGGCGGGCCAGCGGGTCTTCCGCTGGGCGTCCTGGCAGATGGCGCCCGTCGCGCGGGCGGCGCTCGACGAGGCCGGCGTCACGGCGGACGATCTCGCCGCGTTCATTCCGCACCAGGCCAACATCCGCATCATCAACGTGTTGTGCAGAGTGCTCGCCCTGCCCGGGACGGTGACCGTCGCCCGGGACATCGAAGTACACGGGAACACCTCCGGGGCATCTGTTCCGCTCGCGATGGACGAAATTCTCGCCAGCGGCCAGGTACCGTCCGGTGGCCTCGCGCTGCTCATAGGTTTCGGCGCGGGCCTGGTCTACGCCGCCCAGGTCGTCCAGCTCCCCTGAGCACCTTTCCGGGCACACCGCCCGCCACACCAGTCAGAGGTACGATCCGAAATGAGCGCCGGAAGAGCACCCGACAACATCTGCCGCGGGCCCTTCCGGTATATCGGCTCGTGAACCCTCCGGCGTGCGGCAAGAACTATCGCCCGCCTTTCGGTCGGGCCACATCCCGCTGGCCGTTCCCCCGCCCGCCGCTCGCCGCGTGCCCGGGCTGGGGCGCGGGAGCGGGGCGGCCGAGCAGATACCAGCCCCACAGCCCCACGGGTACCGGCGCTCGCGGCGGGGTCTCCGCGGCGACGCGCGCGTCCATGGCGTCCAGGACATGATCCCAGCTTCCCGCGGCCCGCAGCATCAGGCCGCCGATGCCGGTCGTCCGGGGAAGATGCGGATGCGAGCGGGTGGGCGCCCGCCGCACCGACCGTTCGAACATGGCCACCGCCCGGCGCCGCTCCTGCTCGGACAGCGCCTCGTCCAGCTCGGCGAGCATGGGCTCCTCGAGAGCCACATGCCGTTCCGCGAGCTCGGCGAGACGTTCGCACAACGTCCGCATCGACTCGTTCGGCCGGTGCACGTCACCCTGAATATGCTGGGAAATACCACGTGTCACCGACTCGGTTTCCCGCGCAACCAGGCGCAGACCGGTGGCCCGCGCCTGGCCCTCCGGCGGAAGGTGCCGGCGTGCCGCCGGGTAGACGGCGGTCTGCACCGCGTACATGTGAGCGCTGATCGCCGCGACCGCCGTGTCGGCCGCCCGCAGCGGACGCCTGGGGTCCCCCGGGGCCGCCACGGCGGAGAACGTCAGAGCGACAAGGTCATCGACATGCCCATGGGCGGCCCTGACCAGGCGGAGCAGGGATGCCGTCGGCTGGGCCCGCTCGTCGAGCCCGGCTTCTTTCCCCATTTTCCCCGTCCGGGCTCCCGCCGGGTCCCCCGTCCGGGCTCCTCCCGAACCTGTCGCGGTCGTCATCGCCGCCCCCTAACACCCCGGAAACCAGGCCTTCCCGGCGTCGCCGATCCGGGAGGAACCCGGACGCGAAAAGATGATCGCGCCGCTGTCGGCCCCCGGGTCGGCCGAACCGCCCGCCGACCTCGTGCCTGCCGGCTCATGAGCCGGAAACACCAGAATCGGCGCATCATGTCCACTGGTCAAGCCGTGTTCACGAGGATGGCCCATACCCGGCCGGACACATCGGATACACCGGTGGTGGACGTAGCAGGGTGGGTGGCGCGGACTTGTGACAATGATCCGGACAGGCAGCGGGTACCCCCGGTAGCGTCCACGGGGCCGCTGGGCTTCGGCCGCCCGGACGGCACAACGTCCAGCAGGAAGAAATCAAATGACCATGTCTGGTGACAGAAACCTCCGCGCCGGCACCACCACCGGCATCCCCGGCCGCGCGGCCCGCGACAGCGTCCGGACCCCGGTATGACCGGCACCGGAGGACAGGAGGAGCCGAATGTGACCGACCGGAAATTCGGTGACGATTCCGACGACCGTCATGCCGGGCATCACCTTCTCCCCCACGGCCCCGCCGACCGCGGGACCACGACCGCCTGGCTGGCGGAAGCCGTGACCAGGCGGGTCTCCCTGGTTCGGCTGTACCCGAAAGGACGCCGGCGGCATCAGGAAGCTTTCCCGGCTCCCTCGGGACGGGTGGTCGCCTGCCAGGTCTACCGGGACGGCTATCGTGACCCGCGCCCCGTCGACCATGTCGACGCGCTACGGGCGGCCCGCGAACAGCGCAACAGCTTCGTCTGGCTCGGCCTCTACCAGCCGACCGCGGCCGAGCTGACCGCCATCGCCGACGTGTACGGGCTGCATCCGCTCGCGGTCGAGGATGCCGTCAACGCGCACCAGCGCCCGAAGATGGAACAGTACGCGGAGACGCTTTTCGTCGTCCTCAAGACCGTCTGCTATGTGGATCACGAGGAGCTGACGGCGACATCGGAGATCGTGCACACCGGGGAGGTCATGGTCTTCCTCGGCCGTGACTTCGTCGTCACCGTACGGCACGGCGAACACGGCGGGCTCCAGAGCCTGCGCAGCAGGCTGGAGACGCAGCCGCAGGTGCTCCGGCACGGGCCGTCGGCCGTCCTGCACGCCATCTGCGACCAGATCGTCGACGACTACCTGGCCGTCACCGAAAAAATAGAGGTCGACATCGACGCCATCGAGGCGTCGGTCTTCCAGCGGTCGCTGCGGCCCGACACCGGCAAGGTCTACCAGCTCAAACGGGAAGTGCTCGAGTTCAAGCACGCCGTGACGCCGCTGTACGCACCGCTGCGCATGCTGGCCGAGCCCGGCGTCACCGGGATCGACCCGCGAATCCGGGCGTACTTCCGGGATGTCGCCGACCATCTTGAGGAGGTCACCGCACGAATCGCCCGGTTCGACGAACTGCTCTCCTCGATACTTCAGGCGACCCTGACCCAGGTCACCATCGCACAGAACGAGGACATGCGCCGTATCAGCGCCTGGGTCGCCATCGCCGCGGTGCCCACCGCGATAGCCGGTATCTACGGCATGAACTTCGAGCACATGCCCGAACTGCGCCAGGTCTGGGGATACCCGGCGGTCCTCTGCCTGATGGTGACGGTCTGTTTTTTCCTGTACCGGGCGTTCAAACGGAACGGCTGGCTCTGAACCGAGCCTGCCGAACCCCGGCCGCGCGGATCAGAACGGCCCCGCCACTCGCCGGCCCCGGCGACGAATCACCACCCGTACGGATCGACGGTCATACTGGGCCGGCCATAGCAGGCCAGTCATAGCAGGCCAGTCATAGCAGGCCAGTCATAGCAGGCCGGTCGCGCCAGGATGACCATACGGCCAATTGTACGATTTGATCGTATTGTACCGATTGTCCCATGGCATGACCTCCCCAACGGGATTCACGAGGACCACGCTGTCAGCTACCGTAATGGATCGTGTCGGGCTTTCACAGGAGGCCGTTCCCTACGCGGTTCTCCCGATCCTCGCTCGGCGGCAGCCGTCGGCTCCTCATCCCTGGCCATACCTCTGGCGCCGGCAGCCAGCGCGCCGCCGTCCCTCATATCCACGACGAGGACGGCGCGGCCTGATGACCCCATCGCTGAACACCGTCCGCAATGATCTCGTCGCGGAACTTGCAACGAGGCTGGAACAGCTGGACCATCTGCTCGGACGCCTGGAGGACGCCGAACAGCAGGCCGCGAGCGCCAGCGAGGACCTGATGCGTGCCCGGCGCTGGCAGGAGGAGACCCTGCGCGTGCTCCAGGACGAGCGCGCCCAGATGCGTACGCACCAGCGCGCCCTGGACAGCCTCGCCGACCGGACACAGACCGCCCTGATCGCTCTGGCCGCCAACCATCGGTCGCTGCCGCCGGAGGTCCACGAACTCGCGATCGAACTCCGGGTCCTGCAGACCTCCGGCCTGCTCTCCCGCCGGCCACCCCCCCGCACCCGCCAGCCGTAGGTCACCCACCCGCCGGGCGGACCCACGCCGCGACGCCGGTATCACGCGACACACACCCGCCCCGACCAGCCACGTCCTTCACAGGATCACCCCGAAGCCCAGGCGCCCACGGCGAGCAGGCCCTCGCATGCACAGCCCCCTAAAAATCATCATCAAAACAACCCCGAAACTACCCTTTCCCTACAATTCATCCCAAAAGCCACCAACATTCCCACAGCAGCCCACAGCCCAACCAACCGCCCCCTTCGGGATCATCGCGAAGATGATCCCGAAGCCACTCCCGACGGCCCACCCCAGAGGCAGGGGCCCCATCTCGCGCCAAAGGCGCTAGATGGGGGGAGCCGCTAGATGGGGGGAGCCGCTAGATGGGGGGAGCCGCTAGATGGGGGGAGCCGCTAGATGGGGGGAGCCGCTAGATGGGGGGAGAG
>NZ_CAKKTL010000097.1:5695-19174 GCF_920664355.1 Protofrankia sp. CiP1_Cm_nod2 | reverse complement strand
GCCCGCGGCCGTCCGCCCGCCGGCTCCCGCACCGGCTGGCCGCGCCCGGCTCGCCGGTGCGCATGCCCGGTGGCGCGCCGGCGAAGAAAAGTCGGTACGGCGGCCCGGCGCGGTGTGCCTGTCACCATTGCCCACCATTGCCGGGACGCCGTACCAGCCTCGCTGTGCCCAGGGATATGTCATGTGCCTGCCGGCCACCGGTGGTGCTCAGGAACCCGCGAACTCCTGAACCAGTGCGGCACGCTGTTTGGCACCCAGGCCGCGCAGGCGACGGCTGTCGCTGATCGCGAGCCGCTCCATGATCCTTGTGGCGCGGACGCGGCCGACGCCGGGCAGGGATTCCAGAACAGCGGCCACCTTCATCTTTCCGATGACCTCGTCGGTATCGGCTCTCTCCAGGACGGACGCGAGGGACACTTCCGCCTTCTTGAGCCGTCCCTTGAGTTCCGCACGCTGCTTACGCGCCAACGCAGCTTTCTCGAGGGCAGCAGCCCTCTGCTCGGGCGTGAGGGGCGGCAGGGGCACGGGTACGCCTCCTTCTTTGGGGTGATCACGGCGCCGCGCAAACTAGCGAATAACGGGTGTCTCGGTCCAGCCGGCGGTACGGGCACATCCGCGGACTATTGTCCACAGGACGGGGTCCATACGTTGGCCTGAATCGGGTTGCCGCCACACGCGCCCTTTGCTTTCGGTCGCTCGCGGACCACCGTACCGGGCAGATCCCCTCGAGATGGCCGGAGTGGGGCCTGTGTGATGTCACACCAGGTCAGCGGCACCGTGGCCGGGTCGCCATCCGGCCACGAACCGGGCCGCGGCAGCCCCCGGATCGTCGGTGGCAATGATCGGACGGCCGACCACGAGAAGATCGGAACCTGCGTCGACAGCTTCGGCGGGTGTTGCGGCACGCGCCTGATCATCGGGCCGCGACCCCGCCGCACGGATGCCAGGTGTGATAAGAGTCACATCATTTCCAACTTCCGAACGGACCGCGGCGACCTCCCGGGGGCTGCACACCACCGCGCGCGCGCCCGCGGCCACCGCCAGTGCCGCGAGCCTGCGCACGACGTCCAACGGCGTCCCGGCGAACCCGACGGCGGCCAGCTCCGCGCCCCCCAGGGAGGTCAGGACGGTCACCGCGGCGACCTCGACGTCGGGCGCGGCGTCGACCGCGGCGCGCACCATCGCCGTGCCCCCGGCGGCGTGCACCGTCACGTACCGGGGCGCCAGCCGGGCCACGGAGCGCATCCCCGCGGCCACCGTGTTGGGGATGTCGTGCAGCTTGAGGTCGAGGAACAGCCCGACACGCTCCTCGGCAGCCTGGGCCCCGGCAGCACGGGCCGTGGGGCCGGCAGCGGAGGCGGTGGGGCCGGCAGCGGAGGCAGTGGGGACACCGGGGACAGGGGGCCCGCCGGCGCCCGGCCCGTCCGCGGCCGTGCCAGGCGGGCGCCCTGTCCCGCGTGGCACGTGCGCTGTCTCGCGCGGCACGTCCGTGGCCAGGTCCCGCAGGGCCGTCACGATGCCGGGGCCCTCCCGGTGGAACAGCCCCAGGCCCACCTTCAGGACGGCCACGTGCGGGGCCACCGCCGCGGCCAGCCGCAGGGCGGACGGCCCGTCGGGCACGTCCAGCGCGACCGCCAGGGGTGGGCGTGACGTCCAGGTGCCCACCCGGGTCCGAGGGAACGCGGTCATCCGGCCTCCGTCATCCGCACGCCGTCATCCGGCCACCGTCGTCCGGCCACCGTCATCCGGCCACCGTCGTCCGGCCACCGTCATCCGGCCACCGTCGTCCGGCCACCGTCGTCCGGCCACCGTCGTCCGGACGCGGTCATCCGATCACCGTCTGCCGGTGGGCGTCGCCGGCGGGGGCGGGCGCGGTACCGGCGGGCCCGCCGGTACGCTGATCATCAGTGGGCCGGCCGGCGTCCTGGCCGGTGCCGGGGCCGTACGTCCGCTCCCAGGCGTCGTGCAGCCCGGCGTGGAAGCTCTGTAGCGGCCGCACACCCATGTCGCCGCGTATCAGGGCCTCGATGGCCTGCACGCAGGCGGCGGCGCCCTGGATCGTGGTGACGCAGGGCACGCCGGTGGCCACGCACGCCGCCCGGATCTCGTACCCGTCCAGCCGCGGCCCGACCCCCCACGGCGTGTTGATCACCAGGTTGATCTGGCCGGATATGATCATCTCGACGCAGTCGACCAGGTCCGGGTCGGGCACGGAGTGCTTGCCCAGGACGACCGCCTTCACCCCGTTGCGGCCCAGCACCTGCGCGGTCCCCTCGGTGGCGTAGACGACGAAACCGAGGTCGGCGAGCCGCTTGACCGGAAATATCATCGCCCGCTTGTCCCGGTTGGCCACCGAGACGAACACCCGGCCGTAGACCGGCAGCGACAGGGACGCGGCGGCCTGGGACTTGGCGTAGGCGGCGCCGAAGCCGGCGTCGATGCCCATCACCTCGCCGGTGGACTTCATCTCCGGGCCGAGCACGGTGTCCACCCCACGGCCGCCGGCGTCCCGGAACCGGCCGAAGGGCAGCACCGCCTCCTTCACCGCGATATGGGAGTCCAGCGGCAGGACCGCGGCGTCGCCGTGGGCGGGCAGCAGCCCCTCCGCGCGCAGCTGCGCCACGGTCGTGCCGGCCATCACCCGGGCGGCGGCCTTCGCCAGCGGCACCGCGGTCGCCTTGGACACGAACGGCACGGTCCGCGACGCCCGCGGGTTGGCCTCCAGCACGTACAGCACGTCGGACTGCAGCGCGTACTGGACGTTGAGCAGGCCGCGCACGCCCACGCCCTCGGCGATCAGCCGGGTGGACTCGCGGATGCGCTCCAGCTCGCCGCGTCCCAGGGTGATCGGCGGCAGCGCGCAGGCGGAGTCGCCGGAGTGGACCCCGGCCTCCTCGATGTGCTCCATCACGCCGCCGAGGTAGAGCTCGGTGCCGTCGTAGAGCGCGTCCACGTCGATCTCGACGGCGTCGTCGAGGAACCGGTCGACCAGGACGGGGTGCCGCGGGCTGATCTCGGTCGCCCGCTCGATGTAGCGGCGCAGCATCGCCTCGTCGTAGACGATCTCCATCCCGCGGCCGCCGAGGACGTAGGACGGCCGTACCAGCACCGGGTAGCCGATCCGTTCCGCCACCGAGCGGGCCTCGTCGAAGTGGGTCGCCACCCCATGCGGCGGCGAGGGCAGCCCGGCCCGGGCGAGCACCTGCCCGAACAGGCCGCGGTCCTCGGCCAGGTGGATCGCGCGCGGCTCCGTCCCGACGATCGGGACGCCGGCGGCGGCCAGCGGCGCGGCGATGCCCAGCGGGGTCTGGCCGCCGAGCTGGACGATCACACCGACCAGTTCCCCGGCCTGCCGCTCGGCGTGGACGACCTCCAGGACGTCCTCGACGGTCAGCGGCTCGACGTAGAGCCGGTCGGCGGTGTCGTAGTCGGTGGAGACCGTCTCCGGGTTACAGTTGATCATGATCGTCTCGTAGCCGGCGTCCGAGAGCGCCATCACCGCGTGGCAGCAGGCGTAGTCGAACTCGATGCCCTGCCCGATCCGGTTGGGCCCGCTGCCCAGCACGATCACCCGCGGCCGGCCGCTGGGGGCGACCTCGGTCTCGCTGTCGTAGGACGAGTAGTGGTACGGCGTGGCCGAGGCGAACTCGGCCGCGCAGGTGTCGATGGTCTTGTAGACGGGCCGGATGCCGGCGCGGTGGCGGGCCGCGCGCACGGCGTCCTCGGTGGTGGCGAGCAGGTCGGCGAGCTGGGCGTCGGAGAACCCCGCGCGCTTGGCCCGCAGGATGTCCGCCGGGGCGAGGTCGGCCAGGTCACCGGTGACGGTGGCGGCGATCCGGTTGAGGTGGTCGATCTGCTCCACGAACCAGGGGTCGATACCGGTCACCTCGGTCACCCGCAGCCGGTCCGCCCCGGCCCGCAGCGCCTGCTGCACCGTGCGCAGCCGGCCGTCGTGCGGGACACCGGCCCGCGCCAGCAGCTCCTCGGCGTCCCCCGGGCCGCCGGTGAAGCCGAACACCGCCGACGGCTGCTCCAGCGACCGCAGCGCCTTCTGCAGCGCCTCGGCGAAGCTGCGCCCGACCCCCATCGCCTCGCCGACGGACTTCATCGTCGTGGTCAGCGCCGGGTCCGCCCCGGGGAACTTCTCGAAGGCGAACCGGGGCACCTTGACCACGACGTAGTCCAGCGCCGGCTCGAAGGCCGCCGGGGTGGTGCGGGTGATGTCGTTGGGGATCTCGTCCAGGGTGTACCCGAGCGCGAGCTTCGCGGAGATCTTCGCGATCGGGAACCCGGTGGCCTTCGAGGCCAGCGCCGACGACCGGGACACCCGGGGGTTCATCTCGATCACGACGAGCCGCCCGGTCGCCGGGTCCACGGCGAACTGGATGTTGCACCCGCCCGCGTCGACACCCACCGCGCGCATGACCGCGATGGCCATGTTGCGCATCTGCTGGTACTCGCGGTCGGTCAGCGTCATCGCCGGGGCGACCGTCACCGAGTCGCCGGTGTGCACCCCCATCGGGTCGACGTTCTCGATCGAGCAGACCACGACCACGTTGTCGGCCCGGTCGCGCATCAGCTCGAGCTCGAACTCCTTCCAGCCGAGCACGGACTCCTCGACCAGGACCTCCGAGGACGGGCTCGCGGCGATGCCGTCCGCGGCCATCCGGCGCAGCTCGCCGGCGTCGTGGGCGAAGCCGCTGCCGGCGCCGCCGAGGGTGAAGCTCGGGCGCACCACCACCGGGTAGGAGAACTCCTCGGCGGCGGCCAGGCACTCCTGCGGGGTCGTGCAGATGGCGCTGCGGGCGGTCTCGCCGCCGACGGCGGCCACGATGTCCTTGAACGCCTGCCGGTCCTCGCCCGCGCGGATCGCGTCGATGTTCGCGCCGATCAGGCGGACGCCGTAGCGGTCGAGCACGCCCGCGGCGTGCAGGTCCATGGCGGTGTTCAGCGCGGTCTGCCCGCCCATGGTCGCCAGCAGCGCGTCCGGGCGCTCCTTCTCGATGATCTTGGCGACCGTCTCCGGGGTGATCGGCTCGACGTAGGTGGCGTCCGCGAGGTCCGGATCGGTCATGATCGTGGCCGGGTTGCTGTTGACCAGCACCACCCGCAGGCCCTCGGAACGCAGCACCCGGCACGCCTGCGTCCCGGAATAGTCGAACTCGCACGCCTGGCCGATGACAATCGGCCCCGACCCGATGACCAGGACGCTGGTCAGATCCTCCCGCCGCGGCATCAGCGCACGACCTCCCGTCCGCGTCCCCGTCTATCTGCCCCCCGGCCCGCCCCGCGGGCACCCGGCTGGCGGCCCGCCGGACCCGGGATGGCCGGCCCACGGGCCGGCTCGCAGCGTCCCATACCCGGCCCGTCGCGGTGCCCCACGACACCGTGCCCGCTGGGCCTCGTCAGCGGACAGCCAGGACCGTCGGGCGTCACCGGCGGGCAGCCATGAGATCGCGGAAGCGCTCGAACAGGCCGTGCGCGTCGTGCGGGCCCGGCGCCGCCTCGGGATGGAACTGGACGCTGAACGCGGGCACGTCCAGGCAGGCCAGCCCCTCGACCACGTTGTCGTTCAACGCCACATGACTGACCTCGACCCGCCCGTACGGAGTGCGTGTGACGCCGTCGAGCGGCGCCCGGACGGCGAAGCCGTGGTTGTGGCTGGTCACCATGATCCGGCCGGTCGCGGTCTCGGCCACCGGCTGGTTGATCCCGCGGTGGCCGTAGGTCAGCTTGTACGTCTCGAAGCCAAGCGCCCTGGCCAGCACCTGGTTGCCGAAGCAGATCCCGAAGAGCGGGACCCCGGCGTCGAGCACCCGGCGCACCGCCTGGACCGCGTAGTCCGCCGCCGCCGGGTCGCCCGGGCCGTTGGACAGGAACACCCCGTCCGGGGACAGCTCCAGCAGCGCGTCGGCGCCGCTGCGCGCCGGCAGGACGTGCACCTCGCAGCCGAGGGCGCTCAGCGCGTTCGGGGTCGCCCGCTTCATGCCCAGATCGAGCGCGGCCACCCGGAAGTAGGGGGCGTCGGTGGCCGCCCGCACGACGTAGGGCGCGCGGGTGCTCACCTGCGGCGCCAGGTCGGCGCCGACCATGCTCGGGCTCATCCGCACCCGTTGGAGCAGCTCGCCGGGATCCTCCGTGGCCGGGCCGATGCCGCACCGCATCGCCCCGCGCTCCCGCAGGTGGCGGGTGAGGGCCCGGGTGTCGATGCCGCTGACGCCCACCACCCCGGCGTCCGCCAGCTCGTCGTCGAGGGTGCGCCGCGCCCGCCAGCTCGAGGCGATCCGGCTCGGGTCGCGCACCACGAAGCCTGCGACGTGAATCCGCTCCGACTCGTTGTCGTCGTCGTTGACCCCGGTGTTGCCGATGTGCGGCGCGGTCATGACCACGATCTGCCGGTGGTAGGACGGGTCGGTGAGGGTCTCCTGGTAGCCGGTCATACCGGTGGCGAAGACGACCTCGCCGAAGGCCTCCCCCCGCACGCCGAACGCCTCACCGACGAAGTCGCGCCCGTCCTCCAACATCAGCCGGACGTCCGAGCCGCCGGCGCGCGGCGCGGTGGAGCGCGCCGGCCCGTACAGATGGCCGGGCAGGCCACCCGCCACCGACGCCCGACCGCCGGAGCTGTCCCCGCCTACGCTCACCACGTCCCCAATCCGTTGCGACGCGTCCCCGGCCCGCCCCGGCGGGCCGCCGCCCCGCGGGCCCGCCGGGGCACTCACCCAGGTGTCCTTCATCTTGCGGACGACCTCCCCCAGCGGGGACGTCAGTGGATCGACACCGCTGGTCTGACCATCGGCCCGCGCGGTGTGCCCGGTCCCATCCGGCGGGCGCCGCCGCCCGCCGGGCCCACCGGGCCCGCCCGGCTCACCGGGACCACCTGCCGGGGCAGGCCCGCCGGCCGGTGGATAGCCCGGCCCGCCCGGCCCGTCCGGCCCGGGCCCGGGCGGCAGCGGTGCACGCGCCGCGGTGGACGACGGCGGGTGGGTGACCACCGTTATGGGCGAACCGCCCCGCCCCGTCGTGGACGGGCCACCGCGCGGCCCCGTGGGCGCAGCGCCCTGTGCCCCTGCGGGCGGAACGCCCTGCGGCCCCGTGGGCGAAACGCCCTGTGGGCGGGGCAGGCCCGGTACCGTCGCCGCGCCCGTCACCACCGGCCCGCCCGGCCCGCTGTCCGCTGGCGTGCCGCCCGGCCCGCTCCCGCCCGTGGGCCGGGCGGGGGTGGAGCGTTGCCCCGGCCCCGCGGCGCCCAGCGCCCGCGGGCGCAGCCGGGAGACCGCCCGGCCGACCGGATGGGGCCTGGTGATCTCGCCGTCGGTGGGCGCCGGCCCCGGGCCGATCAGGCTGTGCACAGCGCGGACCACCTTGGGCTGGCGGGCCCGGTCGTCCCCGCGCAGGCCCGTCTCCAGCTCGTGTGAGCCCAGCGACCAGGCGATGACGATGATGCGCCCGACGCCGGCGACCTTGCCGGCGTGCGCCCGCTCGAGACGGGCGCCGCGCACGGCCTCCCGCGGGATCCAGAACGGCTCGTTACCGGCCCGGTCCACCCGGATGCCGCGGTCGTGGACGGAGACGTACGCGTCGGCCCGTCCCCCCAGCCCGCGGGCGGTGACCCGGTCGAGCCAGTGGCCGGCGTCCACCGTGCCCAGGTACAGGCCCTTGATCGGCGCGGCCACCACCTCACCGATGGTCTCGGGGACCGCCGGCAGGTCGGGCAGGTCCTCCTCCTGGCGGCGCGCGCGGTGGCGCCAGCTGCGGCGCATGGCGTCCACCGCGGCGATGAACAGCAGGATGCAGCCGAAGGCGAACAGCAGGTGCAGGCCCAGCCGGTCCGGGCCGCGCGCGGGCTCCGCCAGGGGAAGGCCGCCGGGCAGCGCCGCGAACGCGGCGGCGAAGGTGAGATGGTCGGTCATGCGATCTTCCCGTCGAGCACGGTTGGACGCCCCCGCAAGAACGTGGCCTGGACCCGTCCAGGCAGCTTGCGGCCAGCGTAGGGAGTGTTGCGGCCACGGCTGGCCAGCGCGCCGGCGTCGACCGTCCACCGGGCCACCGGATCGACGAGGACCAGGTTCGCCACGGCTCCCGCCGACAGCGACAGCGCCCCGGCGCCGGCCGGGTGCACGTCGTGGGCGGCCGCCCGGGACGGCCGCGAGCCGGCCACGGGCGGGTGGTGATGCCCGCCAGCCTGCCCGCCAGCCTGGCCACCAGCCAGAGCATTGGCCCGACCGCCGGTGAGGCCGCCGGGCAGACCGCCGATCCGCCCGGGGGCGACCGACATCCGGTCGGCGAGGCCGGCCCAGTCCAGCAGGCCCGTCTCCAGCATGGTCATGATGGCGATCGACAGGGCGGTCTCCAGGCCGACCATGCCCGGGCGGGCGGCCATCCACTCGGTCTCCTTGTCCTGCGGGGCGTGCGGGGCGTGGTCGGTGGCGATGCAGTCGATCGTGCCGTCGGCGAGCCCGGCGCGCAGCGCCGCCACGTCCGCGGCGGTCCGCAGCGGCGGGTTGACCTTGTAGACCGGGTCGAAGGAGGTGACCAGGTCGTCGGTGAGCAGCAGGTGGTGCGGGGTGACCTCGGCGGTGACCCGCCAGCCCTTGGACTTCGCCCACCGCAGCAGCTCCACCGAGCCGGCGGTGGAGACGTGGCAGACGTGCAGCCGGGAGCCCACGTGGCCGGCGAGCAGCGCGTCCCGCGCGATGATCGCCTCCTCGGCGGCGGCCGGCCAGCCGGGCAGGCCGAGCCGCGCGGAGACAGCCCCCTCGTTCATCTGCGCGTCCTCGGTCAGCCGGGGCTCCTGGGCGTGCTGGGCGATCACCCCGTCGAACGCCTTGACGTACTCCAGCGCCCGGCGCATGAGCACCGCGTCGGACACGCAGTTGCCGTCGTCGGAGAACACCCGCACGGCCGCCGCCGAGGACGCCATCGCGCCGAGCTCGGCGAGCCGGGTGCCGCGCAGCCCCTCGGTCACCGCGCCCACCGGGCGCACGTCGCAGTGCCCGGCGTCCCGCCCGAGCCGCCAGACCTGCTCGACGACGCCGGCGGTGTCCGCGACAGGCTCGGTGTTGGCCATCGCGAACACGGTGGTGAAACCGCCCAGTGCCGCCGCCCGGGTGCCCGAGGCGACGGTCTCGGCGTCCTCCCGGCCCGGTTCGCGCAGGTGGGTGTGCAGGTCCACCAGCCCGGGCAGGGCGACCAGGCCGTCGGCGTCCAGGACCGTCGCGCCCACGGCGGACAGGTCGCGACCGGCCTCGGCGATGATCCCGCCGTCGAGCAGCAGGTCCACCGGGTCGCCGCCGAGCGGCCGCACCCCGCGCAGATGCCAGCGCCCGGCCTCGTGCGCGGGCCCGCCGGCGGTGTCGCCGCGCCGCGTCATGGCACCTCCCTGGTACCGCCGAGAAGCAGATACAGAACCGCCATCCGCACGCTTACGCCGTTGGCGACCTGTTCGACCACGGTCGAGCGGGTCGAGTCGGCCACATCCGAGGCGATCTCCATGCCGCGCACCATCGGCCCCGGGTGCATGACCAGCGCGGACGGCGGCATCGCCGCGAGCCGGTCGGCGTCCAGACCGTACCGGCGGCTGTACTCCCGCTCGGTGGGGAAGAACGCCGCGGTCATCCGCTCCCGCTGCACCCGCAGCATCATCACCACGTCGCTGGTGGGCAGGACCGCGTCCAGATCGTAGGAGACCGCCACCGGCCACTGCTCCACCCCGACCGGGACGAGGGTGGGCGGGGCGACCACCGTCACGGACGCGCCCAGCGTGGACAGCAGCCACACGTTGGAGCGGGCCACCCGGGAGTGCAGGACGTCACCGACGATCGTGACGGACAGGCCCTCGACCCGGCCGAGCCGGCGGCGGATGGTGAACGCGTCCAGCAGCGCCTGGGTCGGATGCTCGTGGATGCCGTCCCCGGCGTTGAGCACGCTGCCGCGCACCCAGGCGGCCAGCCGGTGCGGCGCGCCGCTGGCGGGATGCCGGCAGACCACGGCGTCGGCCCCCATCGCCTCCAGGGTCTGGGCGGTGTCCTTGAGGCTCTCGCCCTTGGAGACGCTCGACCCCCGGACCGAGAAATTGATCACATCCGCGGACAGCCGCTTGGCGGCGAGCTCGAAGGACGTCCGGGTCCGGGTCGAGTCCTCGAAGAAGAGGTTGACCACGGTACGGCCGCGCAGGGTCGGCAGCTTCTTCACCGACCGGCCGGCGACGGTGGCCATGTACTCGGCGGTGTCCAGCACCAGCAGGGCGTCGTCCCGGCCGAGATCCTGGGTGGACAGCAGGTGGCGCATCATGCCTGCCCCGCCGTCCCCGGCCGGCTCACAGCCGGCCCGTTCACAGCCGCGGCGGGCGGCGGTGCGACGGCCCGGCCGTGCCGGCACGCCGGGCGCGCCGGCGCACCCCCCGGACTCATCGGCCCGCTCCTTCCGACAGGATCATCACGGCGTCCCGGCCGTCGGTCTCGGTGAGGCGGACCGCGACGGCCTCCTGCCTGGACGTCGGCATGTTCTTGCCGACGTAGTCGGCCCGGATCGGCAGCTCCCGGTGCCCGCGGTCCACCAGCACCGCGAGCTGCACCACCCGGGGCCGGCCGAACTGCGCCAGCGCGTCGAGCGCCGCCCGCACCGTCCGGCCGGAGAACAACACGTCGTCCACCAGGATCACGGTGCGGCCGTCGATCCCACCGTCCGGCAGGTCGGTCACCGCCAGCGGGCGGACGGCGCGCAGCTGGAGGTCGTCACGGTGCATGGTCGGATCGAGCGAGCCCACGCCGAGCTCGACGCCTTCGACCGCCCGGACCCGGTCGGCGAGCCGGCGGGCCAGCGGGACACCGCGGGTGGGTATACCGAGGAGCACGACGCCGTTCCCACCGGCGGTCTTCTCCAGGATCTGGTGGGCCATCCGGGTGAGCACCCGGCCGATGTCCGCGCCGGAGAGCACCGTGTGGGCCGTGCCGGGGCTGTCGGGAGCGCCTGCCCGCGGGCCGGGCGCGGACCCGGCCTGGCCGGGGGCGCCTGGCCCCGGGGTGCCTGGCCCGGGCCTACCTGGAGTGGGCCTACCTGGGGCGGGCGTGGTCATATCCAGGCCCTCCTTCCCCGCCTCACGGGACGGTCCTTAAAGGAGCGGTCCGGATGACGGTATCAGGCAGCACGCATTGTCACTGCACGTTACCTAACATGAACTGCCTGCACACGAACGGTCCGTGACACAGAAATTCTTTACTCGTAACGCCTAGTGCAATCGACGGGCTACAGAAAGTGGTACAAAGAAAGTGTCGACACGACCCCCCTGGTGGTGAGCGACAACCGACCCAGGACTACTATCGGTAACCACCGGCGGCAAGAGCCCCGGTTCCAACTGATCGACCACGACGGGAGTGGGCACTCCGATGTCCGACTATGCGAAGGCGCTCGGTGCTCGGCTGCGAGCAATACGCACCCAGCAGGGGCTCTCGCTTCATGGCGTCGAGGAGAAGTCGCACGGGCGCTGGAAGGCTGTCGTCGTGGGCTCCTACGAACGCGGAGATCGCGCTGTTACGGTGCAGCGCCTGTCCGAACTGGCCGAGTTCTACGGTGTCCCCGTGGGAGAGCTCCTCCCCGAGGGTTCCACCGTGGCTCCGCTCGAGCAGTCTCCGCGCATCGTCCTCGACCTGGAACGGCTTTCCCAGGTTCCGAAGGAACACGGCGGCCCACTCGCCCGCTATGCGGCGACCATCCAGAGCCAGCGTGGGGACTACAACGGCCGCGTACTGTCCATCCGGTACGAGGACCTGCGTTCCCTGGCCGTCATCTACGACACCTCGCCGAGCAAGCTCACCGAGCAGCTCGTCTCATGGGGCGTCCTGAGCCCGGAACAGGGCCAGGAAGCCGGAATCAGCGAATCGGCCTGACCGGCCACCGCTGACCGGGCCCTGCCTGACACAGGCGGCGCGGGCGCGCCTTTCACGTCGCCGCGGGACGTGAACGTGGGCCTGGCGGGGCCATCGGCGGACCACGCGGCCTGCTCGGCCGCAGGCGGAGGCGGCCTGCTCGGCCGCACGCGGAGCCAGCGTCGTCTCCGCGTATGCCGTCGTCACGGGCGTCGTCATGTCCGGACGGCCGTCGGCGGCAGATCGTTCCCGCGTGCCGCCGACGGAAGACGAGCAGGTCCGGCCGCTTCGCCCCCGGCCTGGTCGGGACATCCTCCGAGATGTCACCCGGCCAGGCCGGGGACACCCACGTTCTCGAACGAGCGGGGCCTCGACACTGTTCCCGGCGGTCGCGCCGCGGTGGGCCTGACGGGCCTCCTACGAGCTGTCGCGCTCCTGGCGTTCCCCGCGAGGGATGTTCCCCGCCAGTGATGTTCCCCGCCAGGCCGCTGCGGGCCCGCGCTCCTACGAGCGGGAGGCCCGGCCCAGCTTGAGGTCGAGCAGGCGCGCCAGCAGCCCGTTGACGAAGACCGGCGACCGCTCGGTCGACACCAGACCCGCCAGCGCCACCGCCTCGTCGATGGCCACCCCGTCGGGGATGTCCTCACGCCACAGCAGTTCCAGCGCGCCGATCCGCAGAATGTTGCGGTCCACCGGCGGCATGCGCTCGAGGGTCCATTCCTCGGCATGGTCGGAGAGCATCTCGTCGATGTCGGCGAGCCGCTCGACGACACCCTCGACGAGCGAGACCGTGTATTCGGGCACCGGCGGGTCGGCCTGGGCGAGCCGCTGCGCGAGAGTCTCGGTGAAGCTGCTCCCGCGCAGGTCCGCCTCGTAAAGGATGTCGAGAGCGCGCTTGCGGGCCTTCGACCGGGCGCTCAGCTCGTCACCCGGCCCAGGTAGCGGCCGTCCCTGGTGTCCACCTTGACCTTCTCCCCGGTGGTGATGAACAGCGGCACCTGGACCGTGGCACCGGTCTCCAGCGTCGCCGGCTTGTTGCCACCGGTGGAACGGTCGCCCTGGACACCCGGCTCGGTCGCCGCGATGACCAGCTCGACGCTGGCGGGCAGCTCCACGTAGAGCGGCTCCCCGTCATGCAGCGCGACCGTCGCCGTCGTGTTCTCCAGGATGTAGCTCGCCGCGTCGCCCACGACCGCCGGCGGGATCGGGATCTGGTCGAACGACTCGCTGTCCATGAAGACGAAATCAGCGCCGTCACGGTAGAGGAAGCTCATCTCACGGCGGTCGACGGTCGCCACCTCGACCTTCACCCCGGCGTTGAAGGTACGGTCGACAACCTTGCCGGTCAGCACGTTCTTCAACGTCGTCCGGACGAAGGCCCCGCCCTTGCCGGGTTTGACGTGCTGAAACCCGACGACGTTCCACAGGGTGCCGTCGAGGTCGAGCGTCATGCCGTTCTTCAGATCATTCGTGGTCGCCACTGCGCACAACTCTCCAGCCGGACCAGCAGGTTGGCCCGTTCGACTGACGGGGGGGGATCCCGCGAAAGTCTATCTGCCCCGGGCAGCGCCTTCGGCGCGGCCCGGGGACCCCGCCACCCACATGCCCCCTA
>NZ_CAKKTL010000097.1:2338-5143 GCF_920664355.1 Protofrankia sp. CiP1_Cm_nod2 | reverse complement strand
GCGGGCCGCGACCGCGCGCAGGGCGAGGAGGTAGGAGTCGAAACCGAGGCCGGTGATAGTCCCGGTCGCCACCGCGCTGATCACGCTGTGGTGCCGGAACGCCTCCCGGGCATGGGTCTGGCTCAGGTGGACCTCGACCAGCGGGCCCGCCACCTGCGCGGCCGCGTCGCGCAGCGCGTAGGAGTAGTGCGACCAGGCACCCGGGTTCAGCACGACCGGGACGCCGAGGTCGGCGGCCTCGTGCAGCCAGCGCAGCATCGTGGCCTCGTCGTCGGTCTGCCGGCAGTCCGCCACCAGGCCGAGCTCCCCGGCCAGCTCCTGGCAGGCCGCCACCAGGTCGGCGTAGCTGCGGCTGCCGTACACCGCCGGCTCCCGCAGCCCCAGCCGGCCGAGGTTCGCCCCGCTGAGCACCATGACCTTCACGACCGGGCCCTCATGACCGGGATCTTCATACCCGGGCCTGCGTGGCCGGGCCTGCGTGGCCGCGCCCTCGTGGGCGGGCACCCGACGCGCCAGGCCCCGGCGGGGCCTCCCCCGTGCGCCTGGCCCGGGTGTGCCGGGGTGCTGTCACCGCTCGTCCCCGCCGGGCAGGTCCGACAGCTCCCGGGCCACCTCCGAGAACGCGGCCACGACCAGCGCCCGGTCCGGGTCCTCCAGGATGCGTGGCCGGCCGAGCCCCTCGAGGGCGACGAACCGCAGCCGCCGGCCGCGGCTCTTCTTGTCCAGCCGCATCGCGTCGAGCAGCTCCGGCCAGCGGTCCGCCCGGTAGACGGTGGGCAGCCCGACCCGTTCGAGCAGCGCCCGGTGCCGGTCGGCGGTGGGCTCGTCCAGGCCCAGCGCGAGCCGGCCCAGCGAGGCCGCGAAGACCATGCCGACCGATACCGCCGCACCGTGCCGCCAGCTGAACCCCTCGACCTTCTCGATGGCGTGCCCGAGGGTGTGCCCGTAGTTGAGGATCTCCCGCCGGCCGGCCTCCCGCGGGTCGGCCGACACCACCGCCGCCTTCACCCGGATCGACCGCTCGATCAGCTCGCGCTGGTGGCGCAGCCCGCTCGGGTCGTCCTCGAGCAGGTCGAGGATGGCCGGGTCGGCGATGAAACCGGCCTTCACGACCTCGGCCAGGCCCGAGATCCGCTCGTTGGCGGGCAGGCTCGCCAGCGTCGCCAGGTCGGCGAACACGGCGAGCGGATGGTGGAAGGCCCCGACGAGGTTCTTGCCGGCGTCGGTGTCGATGCCGGTCTTGCCGCCGACCGCCGCGTCCACCATCCCCAGGACCGTGGTCGGGACCTGCACGAGGTCGACGCCGCGCAGCCAGGTGGCGGCCACGAAGCCGGCGAGGTCGGTCGTCGCCCCGCCGCCGAGGCCGATCACGACGTCGTCGCGGGTGAAGCCGACCTGGCCGAGGACGTCCCAGCAGAAGCCGGCGACGCGGGCCTGCTTGGCCTCCTCGCCGTCGGGGACCTCGACCGCGTGGGCCTCGACCTTCGCGGCATCCCGCAGGTCCGCGACCACCGCCTCCGCGGTCGCCCGCAGCGCGCGGGGGTGGATGACCGCGGCCCGGGTACGGCCGGCGACCCGCTCGGCGAGCTCGCCGAGCAGGCTCGTGCCGACCACGACCTGGTAGGGACGCTCGCCGGTGGGCGCGACCTCGATGCGGGTCACCGCGTCCGGGGCGGCCGGCCCCCCCTGGGACGCCAGCGGGGCGGCGGGGACCGGGGCCGCCGGCGATGTCGTCACGGCCCGACCAGCGGCCCGGGCAGCCGGCCCGCCGGCGCCGCGACAGCATGATCGTGATGCCGGCGGTCCGCCAGCAGCTTCTCGACCAACCCGACCACCTCCTCAGGTGTGTGCCCCACGGTGTCCACCACCGCGGCGGCGACTTCGGCGTACAACGGCGCGCGGGCCCGCAGCATCGCGGCGATCCTGGTGCGCGGCCCCTCGACCAGCAGTGGCCGGTCCCGGGCCAGGCCGACCCTGGCCACCGCGTCGTGGACCCCGACGTCGAGGTGGACGACGGTGTGCCCGCGCAGCGCCTGCCGGGTGGCCGCGTCCAGCACGGCCCCGCCGCCGAGGGCGAGCACCCCGTCGTGCCCGGCCAGGGCGCGGGCGACGGCGTCCCGCTCCAGTGCGCGGAAGTGCTCCTCCCCCAGCTCGACGAAGATGTCGGCGACGGACCGCCCGGCCCGGGCCTCGACGTCGGCGTCGGTGTCCCGGAAGGCCACCTCCAGCCGCCGCGCCAGCAGCCGTCCGACCGTGGTCTTCCCCGACCCGGGCGGGCCCACGAGCACCACGACCGGCCGCCGCACGCGGGCCGCCGCGGCAGCGCTGCCGGCGGCGGCACCCTCAGCGGCAACGCTGCCAAGGGCGACACCGTCGGCGGCGCCGCTGTCAGCGGCGCCAGTGGCAGCGGCGCCGGCGGCGTCCGGAGAGCCGGTCACCGGGCCGCCACCAGGACAGCGGCGATCATATCGGCTCCGATCGGACGATCAGGGACTTCAGGTATGTCTCACAGTTGCGGCGGGACTCCTCCACCGAGTCGCCGCCGAACTTCTCCAGGGCCGCGTCGGCGATCACCAGCGCCACCATGGCCTCGCCGACCACCCCGGCGGCGGGCACCGCGCACACGTCCGAGCGCTGCGCGATCGCGACCGCCCGCTCCCCGGTGGCGACGTCGATCGTCGACAGCGGCCGGGACAACGTCGAGATCGGCTTCATCGCGGCCCGGACCCGCAGCGGCTCACCGGTGGTCATCCCCCCTTCGACGCCGCCGGCGCGGTCGGTGGCCCGCCGCACCCGGTAGATGCC
>NZ_CAKKTL010000097.1:0-1939 GCF_920664355.1 Protofrankia sp. CiP1_Cm_nod2 | reverse complement strand
AGCACCTCGACGATCCCGCCCAGGGTGTCGGCGTCCCGGTGGGCGGCGTCGATCTCGGCGACCATCCGCACGCTCGTCGCCGGGTCGGCGCAGCGGACCGGGTCGGCGTCCACCACGTCCATCGCGGCCGGCTGGGGCAGCGGCGAGCCGGGCGGCACCTCGACACCGCCGATCGACACCACGTGCGAGACGACCTCGATGCCGTACGCCTGCCGCAGCAGGGCCTTGGCGACCGTGCCCAGCGCGACACGGGCCGCGGTCTCCCGGGCGCTGGCCCGTTCCAGCACCGGGCGGGCGTCGTCGAACCCGTACTTCTGCATACCGGCAAGATCCGCATGGCCGGGCCGGGGGCGGGTCAGGGGGGCGTTGCGGGCCAGCCTGGCGAGCCCCTCGGCGTCGACCGGATCCGGCGCCATGACCTCCCGCCACTTCGGCCATTCGGTGTTGCGGACGACGACGCTCACCGGGCCGCCCAGGGTCAGGCCGTGGCGGACCCCGCCGAGCAGCTCGACCTCGTCCCGCTCGAAGCTCATCCGGGCGCCCCGCCCGTGCCCGAGCCGACGCCGGGCGAGTTCGTCGGCGATCAGGGAGCTGGACACCCGGACACCGGCCGGCAGCCCCTCCAGGGTCGCCACCAGAGCCGGCCCGTGCGACTCCCCGGCAGTCAACCAACGCAGCATGGGGCCAGTCTTCCACGCCACCGGCGCGCCGGAACCAGCTCCTTCGGTCGGGATGCCCCGGGACGGGAACACTCCGGCGGGACGGGGACGCTCCGGCGGGTTCAGCCCGCGTTCCAGCCGAGGACGCCGACGAACGCCCCCGTCAGCAGGAACGGCCCGTAGGCGATCGACGTCCGCCGGCCGGCCCGCCGCGTCACCAGCAGGACCAGCGCCCACACCCCGGCGAGGACGATCCCGGCCAGCAGCCCGGTGAGGGCCACCGGGACGCCGAGCCAGCCGAGCGCGCCGCCGAGCAGACCGGACAGCTTCACGTCACCGAAGCCCAGACCGGCACCGGGCAGCGCCCAGAGCGCCGTGAACAGGGCGAGCACGGCCGCCGCCACCGCGACGGCGCGCACCCAGCGCCCCGGGCCGCCGTCCAGGGCCGCGGCGATGCCGAACAGCCCGGCCAGGACCGGGTAGGACGGCAGGGTGATCACGTCGGGCAGCCGGTGGACCCGGGCGTCGACGGCGGCCAGGACCACTCCGACCACCCCGAGGTAGGCGTACGCCGGCAGCCAGGCGACATGATCGGTCAGCTTGGCCGCGAACGCGACGACGACGGTGGCCGTGAGCAGGCCGAGGACGTCCCGGGTCGGCGCCGGCCGGCGCGGCTGCTCCCCCGCCAGCGGCCCGAAGAAGCCCACCATGCGGGTCAGCCCCGGGACGACGCACAGGACGGCAAGAACGATCACGGCGACCAGCACGGCCGACCCGGACGACATGGCCGCCCCGCCCGGCGGGACGCTCACCGTGCCGCCAGGGCGGCTTCGCCCGCGGCCAGCAGCAGGTCCACGTCCACCTCGGCGCCGGTGAACAGCCGGACCTGCCCGACCGCCTGGGCGGCCAGCACGACCAGCCCACCGGCGACCGGCGCCCCGGCGGCCCGCGCGGCGGCGGCGAGCCGGGTGGGCCACGGGTGGTAGAGCAGTTCGACCAGGGCGGTCGAGGCGGGCCACGGCCGGCGCGCGAGCTCGTCGGTGGCACCGGCCGGCGTGGTCGCGAACACGACGTCGGCGGCGGCCAGGAGGCTCGCCGGGTCCGCCGGGTCCGCTGGGCCCGTGGCCGCGGCGGGCCCGGCGCCGGCGGTGTCCCAGCGGTGGACGGTGACGGCCAGCCCGAGGGCGGCGCCGATCTCGACCAGGGGAGCCGCGGCCGGCGGCCGGCGGGCGAGGATGTCGGCCCGCTCGGCGCCGAGCGCGGCGAGCGCGGCGAGCACG
>NZ_CAKKTL010000096.1:17493-19032 GCF_920664355.1 Protofrankia sp. CiP1_Cm_nod2 | reverse complement strand
CCCGATCTCCTCGGCGATGTCCCGCTGCGGGGTGGTGTGGCGGACCCGCCGGATGTGCTCCAACACCCGGTCCCCGATGCCGTCCATACGGCCAGATTACCTGATCGATTGGGAAAATCCCAACACCCGTTGTCGTTGGCGGGCCTCAGGTGCCGCCAGGGCGTGACCGCGGGCTCCCAGGGATGTTCGCGGGGCTGGTCAGCCCATGTCCCACAGCCGTATCGCCTCGTCGCTGGAGCTGGCGAGGGTGCGTCCGTCCGCGGTGAAGGCCACCGACCGCACCCCGTTGGTGTGGCCGGTCAGGGGGGTGCCCAGGGGGTGGGGTGCGGTCCGGTCGGAGACGTCCCACAGCCGCACGGTCCGGTCGCCGCCGGCGCTGGCGAGGGTGCGCCCGTCCGGGGTGAACGCCACCGACCACACCCAGCCGGTGTGGCCGGTCAGGGGGGCGCCCAGGGGGTGGGGTGCGCTCCGGTCGGAGACGTCCCACAGCCGTATGGTGTGATCGTCGCTGGCGCTGGCGAGGGTCCGCCCGTCCCGGGTGAAGGCCACCGACACCACCCAACTGGTGTGGCCGGTCAGGGGGGTGCCCAGGATGTGGGGTGTGCTCCGGTTGGAGACGTCCCACAGGCGTATGGTCCGGTCGCCACTGGCGCTGGCGAGGGTGCGCCCGTCCGGAGCGAACGTCACCGAGCCCACCCAGTCGGTGTGGCCGGTCAGGGGGACGCCAAGCGGGTGGGGTGCGGTCCGGTCGGAGACGTCCCACAGCCGTACCGTGCGGTCCTCGCCGGCGCTGGCGAGGGTGCGCCCGTCCGGAGCGAACGCGACCGAGACGACCGTGTTGGTGTGGCCGGTCAGGGGGACGCCCAGGGGGTGGGGTGCGGTCCGGTCGGAGACGTCCCACAGCCGTACCGTGTGATCGTGGCTGGCGCTGGCGAGAGTCCGCCCGTCCGGGCTGAAGGCCACCGACCGCACCCTGTCGGTGTGGCCGGTCAGGGGGGCGCCCAGGGGGCGAGGGGCGGTCCGGTCGGAGACGTCCCACAGGCGTATGGTCCCATCGCCGTTGGCGCTGGCAAGGGTGTGTCCGTCCGGGGCGGAGGCTATCGACTCCACCCAGCTCGTGTGGCTGGTCAGGGGGGAGCCCAGCGGCTGGGGGACGGGGGAGGCCCTGACGCTGAAGGCAGGGGAGTCCTCGCCACGGGAGGCTGTGACGGCGATGGCGATGGCGATGGCGAGCAGCACCGCCGTTGCCGCGGCGGACACGACAAGCGCGGTGGTGCGTGGCCGGCGCGGTCGGCGCCGGGACGAAGAGACCGGGTCAGCATGCTCGGACGGGGCGGACCTGTCCGAGGCCGATGTGGGTGGCCAGGAACGGCCCGCGTCACGGACAATCGTCGGATAGAGATCGCGGTCGGTGGATACCGGGACGGGTACGCCCGGCCTGCCCGGTGGCGCATCCCTCCGCGTCCCGGGCGGTGTCGGTGCCCGCGGGGCGGTAGAGGGCTGGTCGCCGGCGGTGCGGATGTCGTCGTCGAGGCGGAG
>NZ_CAKKTL010000096.1:16642-17121 GCF_920664355.1 Protofrankia sp. CiP1_Cm_nod2 | reverse complement strand
TCCGATGCCGGTACGGGTGATCCAGCCCGGGCCGAAGGCGCCGGCGGCGGCGTGGGCCAGGTCGAGAGCGAAGGCGCGTGTGGAGGGTGGGCGGTCGGCCGGGTTCTTGGCCAGGGCGTGGAGGACCACGTCGGCGATGAGTGTGGGTACTCCGGAGGGCCGGGCGGGGATGGTGTGCAGGTGGTGCTGCCAGAGCACGGGCAGTGGTAGCTGTGGGTCGAACGGCGGCGCCCCCGAGAACAGTTCGTAGAGGAGCACCCCGAGCGCGTAGAGGTCGGTGGCCGGGCTCAGCCGGCCTTCGGCGATCTGCTCGGGAGCCATGCACTTCGGCGTTCCGATGATCTTGCTGGCGGTGGTATCGGACCCTTCGACGATTTTCGCGATGCCGAAGTCGACGACTTTGAGCAGGCCGGTGGCGTCGAACAGGATGTTGTCGGCTTTGATGTCACGGTGCAGGACACTGCGGCCGTGGGCGTAAG
>NZ_CAKKTL010000096.1:0-16292 GCF_920664355.1 Protofrankia sp. CiP1_Cm_nod2 | reverse complement strand
CCAGGGCCGCGGCCACGGCCAGGCCGACGGCGCAGGCGTCCTCGGGTGGCATACCGGCCCGGCGGCGGGTCAGGCTCCCCCCGTCGAGAAGCTCCATGACGATCAGATGTAGGCCGTCGGTCGCGGCGTAGTCATAGACCTGCACCACATGCGGATGGCTCAGCGCGGCGAGCAGCCGCGCCTCGGGGGCGAACCCCGCTTCTGCCCCGTCGCGTCCCGCCGCCAGAATCTTGATGGCCACGGGACGGTCCAGCCCGCGGTGCCGGCCGGCCAGCACCAGCCCGAACGCGCCCTGGCCGAGGGGCCCGCCCAGGTCGTAGCCGGGCAGCGCCGCGGCCACCCGGGCCCTGTCGACAATCATGACGTGGGAGCCGCCCCACGCTGGCGGTAACGTCGACCGTGCACCATCCGCCCCCCGATACTCCGCGTACAAGGCGTGATCCTAGCGGTATCCGACACGGCCGGGTGGCCCGTTCTGCCCCATCCGGGTCGGGCCCGCTCTGTCCTTCGGACGCTACCTGTATATGGATGATCTCTCGACGCTTGGCGAGGCCCGCCGCCAGGGATATGGCCGGCGTCTCCTCGAGTGGCTGTTTGCGGAGGCCCGGCGTCTCGGATGCGGCCAGGTACGGCCGGGCTCCGGCATCGGGCCGGCGCGGACGGACGCCCACCGGCTCTACCTGGACGCGGGTATGGCCATCGCCGCGCACCACTTCACCCACATTCTCACCAGGTAGCCCGGGGCGGTTCAGGCTGGTGAATCGTCTGTGAGTGGAGTCGTGGCTGTGTCGCTGTGGGTTTCGGCGAGGACCTTGGAGACGCGGCTCAGCATCTCGATGAGCTGAGCCTGCTCCGTGGGGGTAAACGTGTCCGCGATGTGTTGCTCGATCGCGCTGGCGACGGCGTCGGCCTGTTCGAGAAGTTGTTGGCCGTCGGGCGTAAGGGTGAGTTCGGTGGCGTTGCGATGCCAGGGGTGCGGCTGGCGGGTGATGAGCTTCTTGGTTTCCAGGTTGGTGAGCACGGTCGCCATCGTCTGGGGCGTGACCAGGCAGGCGCGGGCGAGCGCGGCGGCGGAGATCCCAGGCTGGTCGGCGATGAACATAAGTGCTGAGTACTGGGGGACGGTGAGTCCGTAGGGGCGCAGGGCCGCGGTCTTGGTGGCGATCAGCTCCTGCTCGGTCCGCTTGATGTGCAGGCCGATCCGCTGTTCGGGTGGCATCGACACAGCCAGAGCATACAGTCCCGATCGACAGTGTCTTGGCCATCATCAGAGTTCTGTGTAAGCTCAGGGGACATAACTTGATCTGTGTTCTGGCCTAAGGAGAGCTGCCTTGCCGTCTGTTGGGAGTCGCGGTGCGCTGGACTTCGTCGCGGTTGGCGACGGTCCGGGGGTCGTGCTGGTCCACGGGACCGGCGCCGATGCGACATCGAACTGGGAGCCGCTGATAGATGCCGTGGGCGGCCGTCGCCGGGTTGTGGCGCCGAACCTTCCCGGTGCTGGCGACACGCCGGCGAGCGCTGCGCCGCTCGACGTCGAGGTGCTCGTCGAGCAGCTCTTGGTGGCGGTGGACGCGGGCGGGGTGCAAGGCCAGTTCGACCTGGTCGGGCATTCGCTGGGGGCGGTGCTCGCGGCCGCGGTGGCCGCGGCGGCGCCTGAGCGGGTGCGGTCGCTGTTCTTGCACGCGGGTTGGGTGAGGTCGGGGCCGCGGGAGCGGTTGATGTTCGAGCTGTGGGCGCGTCTGCTGGAAGCTGATACGGCGTTGCTGGCCCGGTCGCTGGTGCTCTCGGCGATGAGCCCCGGGCTGCTGGCCGAGATCGGACAGCGGGAGCTGGGCGAGCTGGTCGCGGGTTTCGAGGGGCTGGTCGATCAGCGGATCGCCGGGCAGATCGAGCTTGACGGCCGGATCGACATCTCCGGCCTGCTCGCGGCGGTCAGGGCGCCGACGTTGGTGCTGGCCAGCGCTGATGACCAGATCGTCCCCTCTCGTCATCAGCGGGCGTTGGCTGGGGCGATCGTCGGTGCCAGCTACCAGGAGGTTCCGGGCGGACACGGGCTGCCGTTCGAGGATCCGGAGCGGTTCGTGTCGATCATCGTCGGCTTCCTCGACGCGCAGCAGGCGACGTGCCAGGCCGACGACCGCCGCTCCAGCGCTCCACGCAAGAGCGCGGCACGGTGAGCGTCCGACGATGGCGACGGTAAAGCTGAGCGACGGCGTTGAGCTGTTCTACGAGGACCGCGGCAACGGCCGGCCGATCGTGTTCCTGCACGGCTGGGGCACGAGCGGCCGTGTGTGGGAGGGACAGGTCGCGACGCTGCACGAGCAGGCTCGCTGCGTGACGCCTGACTGGCGTGGCTGCGGCCGCTCGGACCACCCGGCGCACGGGAACACGGTCGAGACGGTGGCCGGCGACATCCTCCAACTGGTCGATCTGCTCGATCTCCGGGACGTTGTCCTCGTCGGCTCATCCCTGGGTGGGAACATCGCGTTGGAGGCGGCGCTGGGATCCGATGGGCGGATCGCCGCGCTGGCGCTTCTGGACGCGCCGCAGCACTTCTTCGCCGACGGCGTCGACAAGGAGCGGTTCTCGGCCTGGCACGCCTCGATGCGCACCCGCCGCCACGATCTCTTCTACGAGATGGTTGACACCTGGTTCGGCCCGAAGGCCGGCCAGGGTGTCCGCCGCTGGACGTCCGAGCAGCTGTTGCGCTCGGGCTGGTTCATCGACGACCTGCTCGCCGACGCCGCCACGCACGATCGCCGCGACCAGCTCGGCGAGCTGCCTGTTCCCGTCCTGCTCCTGCACGGCCGCCTCGACCGTGAGGTTCCCGTTACGGTCCCGCAGGCCGCGGAGGCGCTACTGCCGAACGCGCGGCTGGTCGTGCTCGAGGACTGCGGGCACATGCCCCACCTCGAGGATCCAGCACGGGTATCCGCAGAACTCGCGCGGTTCCTCGAAGAACTCAGCGCCAAGCCGGAGGCGGCGGGTCGATGAGGACGTCGGTGCCGACACGTGCGCTGGGCGGTCACGGGCTGGTCGCCTCCGCGCAGGGGCTCGGGTGATGGGCATGAGCTTCGCCTACGGCGCCGCCCCCGGCGACTTCCGCCGCAGCCTCCCACGCTTCCAGCAAGACGCCCTCGAGCACAACCTGGGACTCCTGCGTGCCGTCCGCGAAATCGCCACAACCCACGACGCCACCCCCGCGCAGGTAGCGCTCGTATGGCTCCACGCCCAAGGCCCCGACGTGATCCCGATCCCCGGCACACGACGGCGCGAGCGGCTCGAGGAGAACCTTGCCGCACTCGACCTCACCCTCACCGTCCAGGAGATCCGAGAGCTGAGCCAGCTCCAGCCCGAAGGACTGCGCTACCCCGGCATGACGTGGGTCCAACGCGAGACCCCAAGCCCGACATGACCCAGACCACGTCCGCGGTGCACGAGGTCGTATGGGTAGCGGAAACGGATCTGCGGACGGCAGCGGACACACGCGAACGAGCGGAAACCGAGACGACCGGGCGTCCCCTGCCTGCCTCTTCCTGGTTACACATCTGCGCTGGCGAGATGGTCGGCGGTGCCCCCACGCCACTCGACCAGGAAGAGAGTCGCGTCGTCGGTCGTGACCCCGCGCCGTTCTCGCATCAACGCATGGGACAGACCCCGCACCATCTCCCGCACACTTCTGCCCCGGATACTCTCAACAGAGCTGATCAGGCGTTCCTCGCCGAACTGCTCTCCGCCGGTTTCATGCTCCTCGATGAGGCCATCGGTGAAGAACAGTACGCGGTCGCCGCGCCAGAGCGTCTGCTCACTGATCTGCGGTATGTCACCACCGAAGCCGACCGGCAGGGTTCCCGGACTCTCCAGTGCCCGGATGACCTGATGATCGCGGATGAGCAGTGCTGCCGGGTGGCCTGCGTTGACCCACTGCAGGTGGCCTGTTCCGATATCCAGACGCATCATCTGCGCTGTGACGAAGTGGTCGGGCCCGAACTGCTTGTCGATGGCCGCGTCCATGAACATGTAAAGCTCGGCAAGCCCGATATCGGCGCGTCTGGCGTGCCGGTAGGCGCCGATCGCGACCGTCGCCAGCACGGCGGCGTCCAGGCTGTGACCCATCGAGTCGATGACGGCCACGTGCAGGATGTCGTCGTTGAGGGCGTAGTCGAAGCTGTCGCCTGCGATGTTGTAGGCGGGTTCGAGGATGCCGGCTACCGCGACCTGCGGGGTAATCATGGTCAGCGGGGGCAGCAGTGACCATTGGATTTCCGCGGCCACGCTCATCGGTTCGCGGCGCCGGGCCTGGAAGAACTGGTCGGTGTAACTGCTCTTGGTGACCAGTATGTCGGCGACGAGGCCGGCGAGTCGCCGCAGCAACCGCCGGTCGTCATCGTCGACGGTGTCGAGGGTGAGGGCCAGCACCCCCACCTGGTCGCTACCGTCCAGCAGCGGCAGGAACATTCGTATGCCGTCAGCTTGCGGCTGTTCGACGGCCATCGCGCGGAGGAATGCCGTACCGGCCGGGGAGGCGTCGATCGGCTCGGGCTCCCCGACCGTGAGGCTCCGGCCCGGCAGCGGCGTCAGCATCAGCTGCTCATAGTCCTGCAGAAGGATCGAGATGTCCCGGCCACCGATCCTGTTCACCTCCTCCGCGACCAGTGGGGCGATCAGCTGCGGCGGCATCTCGTGAGCACGGTCCAGCAGCACACCCAGCAGCCGCTCGCCGAACCCCTCCGATAGATCCACCATGGCCTTGCGGTAGTCCTGTTCGCCTGCCACCACGGCCACCCCCTCCCTCCCCCTCGCTCTGGCCCCTCATAGCTGTGCGAGCCTCCCTGGGCCGCGTCAGCCGGTCACGTCGACACCCTGCTTCACCCCTGATCGAGGGGGAGGAGGACAGCGAAAGCCCTGGTTCGTGGCGGTGGAGACGAGGGGACTCGTACCCCTAACCTGTCGGCGCAGCTACGAACATGACGAAGGATCTACGCGGAACGAGCCGCCCGATCCCACGTACCCGCCGCGGACGGCCCGGCCGTGTCCATCGAACCCCTTCACGCGAAGATTCGCCGGGCCGGCCACAGCGGCAACACGAATGCCACAAGAACCAGGTAGCCCCGGGGGCGTGTGTGCGGACGCCGGAGCGGTTCAGCCTGCACGTGGCCCAGGGTGGGCGTGCCAGGTGCCGGGGCGGTGGAGTGACTCGCCGTGCGGTTCCCGCCGTGTGGTCGTCCGTGCCACGCCTGAGCCCGGCCGGCGATCTCGCGGCCGGCCCGAAGGTTCGGCGTCCGCGGTCCGCGGTGGTGCTTTGGTCGCGTGATCAGGGCCGTTGAAGGTCCACCAGCCCCGGCGATGCATCTTCGATGCCCGCCGGGGCGGAGAAGCCGAAGCGGATTCGGTGACCTGCAAAGCGTGCGGTTGAACGGGCCGGAACCAGCCGTGAATCGGGTATGCTTGATCTGATTCAAGGGGGTGGTGGTATGGACTCAATCGGTGTGGGTGAACGGATCAGGCACGCCATGAGTGCTGCCCAGCTGACCCAACGGGCCTTGGCTCAGGTCACGGGTATCTCGCAGCCGACGCTGTCCCGGATCGTCGCTGGTGATCGGGTAGCCAAGATGACGGAGATCATCGCGATCGCGGGCGCAACCGGTCATTCCGTGGCGGAGCTTACTGGTGTCGGATCGGTGGCCGACCGTGCCCAGTACGCGGCCCGCGCCACGAACGATGCCGAGATGGCCGCGATGCGCCGGGAGCTGTTGCACTACCTGGATCTGGACGCCTATCTGGATGACCAGGGCATCCCGCCGCTTCCGGTGGTGGCATGAACGCCGAGTCGGACGGGAGGGACGCGGCAGCGCAGTTCCGCCGCGACCATCGCCTGGGGACACAGGCCCTGGGCGATCTTGTGTCACTCGTCGAGCAGACCACCGGGATCGACGTGGCCGTACTCGACGCAGGCCCGGACGAGCACGGGCTCACAGTGCGCGATCCAGTCCGGAACTCGGTGTTCATTGGCGTGGCGCGGACCGACCGGCCCATGCGACAGCGCAGCTCCCTCGCCCACGAACTGGCGCATGTCCTGTTCGAGGACTGGTCGGAGGCACCGGAAGAAACGTGGAGCGAGCGTCGACCGGCGGAGGTACGGGCGGATGCCTTCGCCCGGCACCTGCTCATACCGGCGGAGGGGCTGCGCGGGTTCCTTGGCGACCGCGGTCCTGAGGGTATGGACCTCGCGCTGCTTTCGCAGGTGACGCAACGGTTCCTGGTATCCCCGCCGATCGCCGCGATCGCCCTGGAGCAGGCTGGATACATCACGGAAGCCGTGAAAGTGGAGTGGCGAGCTGTCGCCACGCCGTGGCTGGCGGCCCGGTTCGGCTGGATCGACCAGTACCGTGCCCTGCAGGCCGGGTCCGATCAGCGGCGGGCTCCGCAGCGGCTCCTCGCCCGTGCGATCAACGGCTATCTGGAACACGTTGTCTCCGCGCAGGCTCTGGCCACGCTCCGCGGCATCGAGATCGCGACTGTGGAGACGGAGCTACGCGAGGCAGGCATCGAAGCAGGGGAGCCGCCCCGGGCGTGGACTGACGGCGCCGACCTGCCGGACGTCGACATCGATCTGAGCGGTCTCGACGATGCGGCTGGCGAGTCTTCCCCGGCCCCCACACGGTGACCGTACGGCCGGTCATCGACGCCGGGCCCGCTCTCAGCTTCCTCGCCGTCAACAAGGAAAGGCTGCTCATCAGTGTTCTCGGCGGGGCCGGTGTCGACGACGATCACGCGCTGCGGCGATCCTCGTCGCCCCACGCCTCGCGCATGATTCCCTTGACGTGCTCGCCCAGATCCGGCTCGCCATCGAAGACGGCCGTCGTACGGAACTGACGACGGGGGCGCTCGCCGCGTTCCACCGCCGCCCACTGCCGCAGCAGCCCACGGCTTCGGATAGCCGGTCCTCCGGCAGCGCGTCAAGCAGCTGGTGTGCTTCGTCGCGCATGCTCATGCAGTCAGTGCAGGAGCCCTGCCGGCCTTCGGCCCGGCCACAGACGTAGTTTCCATGCCGGAAAGCCCGACGTCTCGTTACGACCCGGCGGCCCCAGGCATCCACAGACCCCGGCAGCGCCCATCCATCACAGTCGTTTCTCGTCGGCGAGGTTATGTCACCAACCGGACGCCGTCCGCCGGAACCATTTCCTGCCCTCGGCGGCGATTCCTTCGAGGACGTGAATGGTGTGCTGCAGTCCGCCGGCGTCCTGGGTGAGGCTGGCCACCAGCCCAACCGTCTCGCCCGTCGTGATCTCCTCCGGTGAGGTGTCTGCCATCTGCATCCGGAGCACCTGGCCGTTCACCAGGACGATTTCGAGTTTCTGCACATTTTCGGCGTCACGGTCGACGCGAATCAAGGCGACCGAGTCGAAGTGGTAGTTCAGCCGTCCATTTTCGGTGAAACGTCCCGTGGTGAAATCTAGGGTCGACACGAAATTTCGAACCCCGCCGGCGGTGAGGAGAAAGACCGAGATCTGGTATTTGTTGTAACGCCACGGGCCTCGGTGGACTCGCCCTCGTTTACTTGATGCGGCCTGTGTCTCGACGAAGGCGTGGGCGATGACGCTGCTCGCTTTCAGTCGGTAATGGTGCAGCGCCCGGTCGAGGAGTATTCTGCGGTCGCAGTCGAGCCACCGTGCCATCTCCTGATCGTCCGGCCGGTCTGCTAGGTAGGCCTTCCACCGCTCGAATCCTGCCTGTCGTGCCGCCTTGACCTTTTCGTGCTGATCCTGTTCGGCGGCGAATCGCCGCTTCTCGCATTCTTTCTCCAGTCGGGCGATAACATGGATGTAGCTCGCCACAGTGACGACGAATGTTGTTTCCAGGGCCAAGAGTACCTCGATTCCGGCCGTAGCCACCAGTGCCCACAGACCTCCGCCCGCGAGTACGGTGACCCCGACCAGCCCGTACGCACCGAGTTCTGGCACGGCACGCTGCGCTCTGCTCCAAGAGAGGTGGGTCCCGTCCCTCCGCATCTTCTGAATCTGCCATGCTTCGTGCCGCAGCAGCCAGGCGACCCGATTGGCGCCGATCCAACGCTCCCAGTAGATGCCGATGATCTCGTTGGCGATGCTGCGCCGCGCCCTGGCCGTCCACTGCAGCCACTCGGCGGGGGTGACACCACTCGGTGGGTATCTGGCCACGTAGTACTCGAGATCGCGATTGATGCTTTTCGCGAATGTTCCGGAGGACTGCAGTGCATCGGCTTCGTCTTCGATGTACTCGATCTTCCAGGACACCCCGTGCCGGACGGCGATAATGCCGATGGCGAGAATCAGCATGCACCCAAGCATCGTCCACGTCCGTCCGGCTGTCGTCAGGCGCACGGCGACGTTTATGGCCCAGGCGGCGAGAACCACCACCGAAACCGTGGCGCGCAGCCGAGTCTCCCTGGAGATGTCGACGGGGCGTGGAGGGCGCGTCCGTGGTTCGGCTGGGTTCGGGTGAAAAAACTTCTTGACCCGGTCAAGACGTGCGTTGGCCATCTGCTCGTCGTTGGCTTGGGCGATGGCGCGGTTCCACACTTCATCCTCGAGTGGACCATCGAGGAACTGTTCCATGTGGCGGAGGATCATGCCCTTCTGCTGGTCGGGCAGAGTATCGAGCTCCTTGAGTGCCACCGTGATGTCGGTGTTCCTGCCTTTGGCTGCGTCCATCAGCAGGAGCACCACACGCAGGCCCTGTGCCCAGGGGTCATCGCCCTGCTCGGGTTGGTCTTCCTGTAAGTCGCGTAGCTGCCTGGACTCGTCGGCTGACAGTTCGTCCCTCGACCGTCCGCTGACCAGTGCCAGCAGCCAGTGGAAGCGCACTCGGTCAGACTTCGCGGAGCTGACCACGAACTCGCGCATGAGCTGGCGTGCCTGGTCGGCCATGCGCCCGTCCAGGTGGCGGACACCGGCCTCGAACTTCTCCGCCGGACTCGCATTGGGGGCGACCGTGTACTGGTGGACGCCGCCGTGGACGACGCCGGCCTGGACTCCGACCTGAGAGGAACCGTCGGCGATGTTGGAGGACGAAACCGGGCTGGGCTGGGCGCCTGACCCGGAGGAGAAACCCCAGTCGTCGGTCACGACAATCCCTGCGCTATGGTGATGGCCACACCGATTTTCGTGGCGAGGTCGGCCACGTCACCGATCAGCCCACGGACCTTCTTGAGGGCGACCAGCAGCGCTCGGCGGGTCGCTGGTGAATCCGTCTGGAGTGCCTCGTCAGCTGCGGCGAGCTCGGCTTCGGCGACCGCGTAGGTGTCCTCGTCCACGGTTCCGGCGCTGCGTGCGTTCTGCAGGTCGTTGCGGAAGCCGACAAGCGCCGCCGACAGGTCCGCCGGGACTTGCTCACCGGTCGCGCCGATGGTCACGCCCCCGTGCAGGGCTCCGGCCTGCACACCAACTCGGGCGTTCCCCGACGCGGTGTTGCGGATGTTCTGGTTCGGTACCTGCATGGTGGATCTCCTCCCGATCCTCGTTTCCGCGGTATCGGTCTTTCCGATGTCCACGGCCAGTTCCTCGGCGAGTGCCACGGCGAACGAGGCCGCGTTCGCCACGGCTCGCTGCTGCCACAGGTGGCGGTCGGTCGACTCCTTGGTGCCGTCGGCGTGGTCGCTGACGCCACGGATCACGATCACGGGCAGGGAGCTGTTCAGCAGCCCGGCCTGGCTGGCTCCCGCGCCTTCCATCTCGATGGCGAGTGCGTCGTTGTAGTGGTCGTGAAGCCAACGGGCCAGGGCCGACACGGTGGAGTTCAACACCACCTCGCCCGCCGCGATCGGCCCGAAGTGCACCTGTGGGAGGGAGTCCGCTTTGACTGGCGGCCGGGCCCAGCTTCTCGTCCGAGACAGGTGGCGTGCGATCTGTTCGGCGCGGTGCGAGAGCGGCCACGTGCGGGGTCGCCCCCAGAGCCCTTCGTCCTCGCTGGTGGCGCCGTGGAAGGCGTAGACGTGAGTGCCCACGACGACGTCACCGAGTGCGATATGGCGATGAAGGCCGCCGGCGACGCCGACGAAGAGCAAAGCCGCCGGTGCAAACTCGGCGATGGCGCGTTCGGCGAGCACCGCTGCCGACTGATTGCCTACACCGACGTGTGCCAGCGCCACCCGGCATTGGCCGCCGGCCAATCGGCCGACCTCGAAACGGGTTCCCTGCGGATGGCGGTGCAGCCGCGCGTCTACCAGATGTTCATGAACTGCCTGGTACTCCAGGTCGAGAGCCGTCAGGACGACGATCGGCCGGGTGTTCGCCACGCTCATCCCTCCTCTTCCGGGTGCGTGTCGGCGGCATCTGCCGCAGGGGCGACGGGCCGGGTGATCGGTGGTGAGAGGACGGAGCTGAGGCCTGCTCGGAACAGGCGGGCGGGCCGCCCGACAGTGATCCGTTGCTCCCTGCCCACCGGAACGATGAACCCGCTGGCTTTCTGGACCTTTCGGTAGAAATTCCTGGGGTCGAGTGGCGTCCCCCAGACCGCCTCGTACACCTCCTGGAGATCACCGATGGTGAAGGCGGGACCGCAGAAGGCGGTGGCAAGTGCTGAGTTCTCGAGCTTGACCCGGGCGCGTTCGACGCCGTCCGTGATGATTCGACGATGGTCGAAAGCGAGAACCAACTCGCCTGAGAGGACTCGGTTCGTCGGCTGCCAGCTCGCATCCGCGGCGTCCGATCCTGCGACCGGTTCCGGCAACCGCGGCGTGACGGCAAGGTAGGCCACCGAGACAACCCGCCCCCGCGGGTCACGGCCGGGCTCGCCGTAGACGCCGAGCTGTTCCAGATACAGGCTCCCGGCCTCGATGCCGGCCTCCTCGGCGAGCTCCCGCCGCGCCGCCGTCCCGAGGTCCTCCTCGACGTGGGCCAGGAAGCCACCCGGGAGCGCGAACGCACCTTGGTACGGCTCGATCGCACGTTCGATCAATAGCACCTGCAGGCTCGTTCCCCGCAGTGTGAGGATCACGAGGTCGACGGCGAGCGGAACTTCTGGAGGCTCCCACGGATCATGAATCACGCTGCAAGACTAAATTTTTGTGTCGACGACAGGAATAACTGTCGGCAAGTGGACAGTCAGGGATGGCCCACCGGGTCGATGCGGTCCGGGCGTCTCGAACGACGGAGGTGCCTAGGGGCGCCGGGGCGCCATGGGTGACACGGCGTACGGGCCCCGCGGTGTGGTCGCCCGTGCCACTCCCGAGCCCGGCTGGCGATCTCGCGGCTGGCCCGAGCGTTCGGCGTCCGCGGTCCACGGCCGGCGCGTTCGAGGTGGGGCTCGGCCGTCCCGGCAACGCCTGGGAGTACTACCGCGAACTCGCCGACCAGGGCCCGACATACCTTCCCGACCAGGACATCTCCGGCTGGATCCGGTTCAACCTGACCCGTCTATCACTAGTAGGCCCAGACCGTGGGCCTGCTCGACCGCTCCGGGCGGGTCTGGCGCGCGCTCTCAGAATTCGCCGAGACCTCCGGTCTGGACGAGCGGGTGGTCACGGCCTTGCACGATGTGGCCATGGCCGGGCGCGTCCGCCGCTCACGCTACGAGCATGCTGAGAGCCTGAGCCTGCAGCAGACGCAGCGCAACCTGCGTGATCTCACCACCGCACAGGTCCTGGAACCGGTCGGCCGAACCCGCGCCCGCTACTACACGGCCGGCCCCGCTTCCCACCGCCGGTGCTCGACGTCGCACGCACGCCCATGACCTCGAGGAACCCGTACACCAGCTGACAAGCAACCCGCCGGCCCGCCGAGGCCCGATCGGTGGTCACGGCCGCGTCAGCGCTTGAAGCTTCCTCGGCTGTCGCCGTCTTCGCCGTCGAAGGCGCGTCCAGAGCTGCTGGCGCGGCGGGGAAGATCTGTCCGCGCAATACGCGGATATCGGTGCGCCCGGCAGGGATCGAACCTGCGACCTGGTGCTTAGAAGGCACGGATTGCACCAAGTGACACAGGTCTCGGCCAAGCTCAGACCGTACGTCGGCGTCCACTGCCGTTCGCCGACGTATGGGGACGTTGCTACAGCGGTTGCTACACCTCGGTGCTGCCGGCCGCGACCCCTGCCTTGCAAAGTCGGTATCAGTCGTCCATCGACGTCCGTGCTCGTCCGCCCAGTCGGCCGGACATGGGAGCCGGTTCCGTCGTCGACAGCGGTTGTCCGTGGACGTCCGCCGGCTGGGCTACACAGTTGGCTACACGGGCCGGCATGCATCACGATCTTGGGAAACCTGTGTGATTACCGCCGTTGACCGGGGCCGGAACGCTCCTACCCGGGGTCAACGGCGGTCCGGTCTCTTCCGTTACCGACCACCGGTGGGGGCTGTCAAGTTAGCGGTGTAACGGGTGATGTTGGGGCTACTGGGGGACCACTGCAGTCCAGTTACCAAGAGTGACCGCGGGTAGGGCTATCTGCGGCCGGCGGAGAGGCGTCCGTCGAAGGCGAGGTCGAAGGCGTTCAGGGGCGCCTTCCAGTGGATCATCCATTTCTGTCGGCCGCGTCCGGTGGGGTCGAGGCTGGTCACGGTGAGGTAGAGGTGTTTGAGGGCGGCCTGCTCGTTGGGGAAGTGGCCGCGGGCCTTCACGGAGCGGCGGAACCGGGAGTTGAGGCTCTCGATCGCGTTGGTCGAGCAGATGACGGTCCTGATCTCGGCGTCGAAGCGCAGGAAGGGCACGAACTCGGCCCAGGCGTTCTCCCAGAGCCGGATGATCGCCGGGTACTTCTTCTCCCAGCTGGCGGCGAACTCGGCGAACCGGTCGAGCGCGGCCGCCTCGGTCGGGGCGGTGTAGACGGGCTTGAGGTCCTTGGCGAGGGCGGTCCAGTCCTTCTTGCTCGCATACCGGAACGAATTTCTCAAAAGGTGCACGATGCAGGTCTGCACGACGGTCGCCGGCCAGACCTGGGCGACGGCGTCGGGCAGGCCGGTCAGCCCGTCGCAGACGAGGATCAGCACGTCGGCCACCCCGCGGTTCTTCAGGTCGGTCAGGACGAGTTGCCAGTGTTTGGCGCCCTCGCCGCCGGTCCCGGCCCACAGGCCGAGGATGTCGCGTTCGCCGTCGGCGGTGACCCCGATCGCGGCGTAGACCGGCCGGTTCGCGACCTGCCCGTCGCGGATCTTCACGACGATCGCGTCGATGAACACGACCGCGTAGACGGCGTCGAGCGGGCGGGCGCGCCAGGCCTCCATCCCCTCGATGACCTTATCGGTGATCGTGGAGATGGTCTGCCGGGAGACCTCGGTGCCGTAGACCTCGGCGAGGTGCGCCTGGACCTCGCCGGTCGTCAGCCCCTTGGCCACCAGCGAGATCACGAGGTCCTCGACCCCGTCGAGCCGGCGCTGGCGCTTCGCGACGATCGCCGGGGTGAAGCTGCCGTCCCGGTCACGCGGAACGTCGATCGACACCGGCCCGATCTCGGTGACGACCGTCTTCGTCCGGCTGCCGTTGCGGGAGTTCCCACCGTCACGCCCGGCCGGGTCGTGCGCCTCGTAGCCGAGATACGCGGTCAGCTCGGCCTCGAGCGCGGTCTCCAGGACCAGCTTCGTCAGCTTCCCGAGCATCCCACCCGGCCCGGTCAGCGACACCCCCTCGGCCCTCGCCTGCTCGACCAAGCGCCGCGCGAGCTCCTCGTCGAGCACCGGCGCCACCCCGCCGGCGGCGTCGGCGGGTTTGTCCGCGATCGTCTCCGTCGCCGGATCGGTCGTCATGCTGCCCATCTGGTGCCTCCTCTACCTGCGCGTATACACAGAATGTCACAAGGGAGTTACACCGTTGGTTTTACAGTCCCCACCGGTGCTACTGGCGCGCGAGTGGCACCGGTCGCCGGTCGGTGCCGGCGTGCCGCGCTTCCTGGGGGGTGGGGTGTTCTGGCCTGGTGGGGTGGGTGATGTCGGGTTGACGGGAAAGTGGTTGAATCGCTGGCGGTAATGGTCCTGGTGTGGTCCGCGGTCGGGGGGCGGGATGGCTCAGCAGGTGCTGGTGCGTGCGGGGGACGCCGAGTTTTTCGTCGAGGTCTCCGAGGGGGGCGGTCCTCGTACGGTGTCGGCGGACGGGGTGTTCTCCTTCGACGGGGTACGGCGGGCGCTGGAGGAGATCGGTTCGCAGGTGGCGCGGGCGTGGGAGCAGGTGCGGCCGGATGAGGCGAGTGTCGAGTTCGGGCTGAGTGTGAGCGCGAAGAGCGGCAAGTTGACCGCGGTGTTGGTGGAAGGCGGCGCGGACGCCAGTTTGACGGTCACGATGACGTGGACGCGACCCCCGGCGGCGGCCCCAGAAGCGACATGATCGGCCGTGTGGACACCCGCCAGTTGCGGCGGCATGTGGTGCGGGTGGACAGCGTCGGCGGCGCGGTGTTGGGGACGGGGTTTTTCGTCGTGCCCGGGGTGGTGGTGACCTGCGCGCATGTCGTGCGGGACGCGGTGGATGTGATGGTGGTGCCGGCGGACCGGTCGGTGCACGGTGCGGGGATCGCGGCGACCGTGACCGCACGGTCGGCTGCGCCGGTGGACGGCGGGGCGCTGTGGCCGTTTCCGGATCTCGCCGTGATCGTGCTCGGTGGGAGCATCGACCATCCGTGTGTGCTGCTCGGCGATCAGGAGCCGGTCGGCGGTGGGGTGGAATGCCAGGCGTGGGGATATCCCCGGCGGGAGTATGGCCAGGTTCCGCCGGGGTCGCCGGCGTCGTTCGGTTTCGAAGGGGTGGAAGGCGACGGGTTTTTCACGTTGAAGGCCGGGCAGGCGGTGCCGGGGCTGAGCGGGGCGCCGCTGGTGTGTCCGGGGCGGCGGGCGGTGGTCGGGGTGGTGACCGCGACCCGGGATGAGACAAGTGCGCTGGGTGGCTATGCGGCGCCGGTGGCCGCCCTGTGGGATGACACGATCGGCGACGGTGTCCCGGACGGGCTGCGCGTCGCGGGTGAGCGGATCCGGCGGCATAACCGGCCGGCGGTGCGGGCGGCCCGGGCCGGCTGGCATCGGGTGCTGCCGATCGACGATGCCGAGCATGCGGTGGACCGGCCGTGGGCGACGTTCACCCGGCAGGCCCGGTCCAGCCCGGCGGATCTGCTGCGGCCGGAGTTCGGCGTGGTGCCGTACCTGTTCCGGGATACGGAGGTGGCGCAGGCCGCCGGCTGGTGTGAGGCGGCGGACGGGGCGGCGGTGGCGGTCAGCCGGGTCGCCGGGGCGGGTGGGACGGGTAAGACCCGGTTCGCGATCGAGGTGTGCCGGCGGATGGCGGCGGCGGGTTGGCTGGCCGGCTGGTGGCGCCGTGACGGGGCCGTGCTGCGGGTGCCGGTGCCGCGGCTGCTCGTGGTGGACTACGTCGAGGCCGAAGAGGCTGAGGATCTCCGCTCGATGTTGGACGGGTTCCGCCGGCACGCCACGGACGTGGCGCCGGTGCGGGTGCTGCTGCTGACCCGTACCGGTACCGGTCGGACCGCGGATCCCCTTGATGCGCTGCGGGAAGAGGCACCGGCGGTACTGCAGGCGATTGTGGATGGCAGTACCGATCGTGACGCCGCGACTGCCCGGCTCACCGTCGAGCAGCGACGCAGGCTGTTCACCGAAGCGGTGGACCGGTTCAGCCGGGCGTGGCTGGCTGCCGCACCGGAGCCGTTGCCGGCGCCGCCGGCGGTGCTGGCCGGTGACCGGTACGCCACGCCGCTGGAGGTGCTGTTCGAGGCATTCGACCGGACGTTGAGCGGTGAGGGCTGGCAGCCTGATGGCCGTCCCCCGGTTGACCGGGTCCTGACCCACGAGGCCAGGTATTGGAAGGCCACTGTTCCCGGCGGCCCTGCCTGCTACACCGACCTGCACGCCTGGTGCGTGGCGTTGGCGACGCTGGCGGGGGCGGGTAACGACAGCGAAGCCGACGTGCTACTCGCGGCGCTCCCCGCACTCCGCGACGATCCGGCGGCCCGCCGGGAGATAGCCGGCTGGCTGGCGGGCCTGTATGACGGGCCGTTGCTGTGTAATCCGCTGCGTCCCGACCGGTTGGGGGAGGCTCTCGTCGGTCGTCTGCTGCGTGACGTCGACGGCGGGGGCCGGCGTCTGCTCGCGGTGCTGGTCGCGTTGCCGTCTGATGATCAGGTTGCCCGTTGTCTGGACGGGCTGGCCCGGCTTTCGGCCGGTGACCCGATCGCGGCCGAGTTCACCGAAACGACGCTTGCCGACAGTCACATCGATCTGGTTGTCCGGGCGGAACGGCAGGCATCCGGCACGTCGGATCGTCCCGGCCGGACGTCGCTGCTCGCGGGCCTGTTGCGGCTGTTCGCCGGTGGCCGGGCTGCTGCCGTCGCGC
>NZ_CAKKTL010000095.1:17372-18994 GCF_920664355.1 Protofrankia sp. CiP1_Cm_nod2 | reverse complement strand
CAGCAAGCCGCGGTGCGATCTTCATCGTATGGCGTGCTGCGAGGTCACCCTCAAGTGTCGGTGCGCGCGTGAGCGATTCAGCGGCGAGCAGGGCGGAAACCGCGCGCGGGACGGTCCGGGTGGAAAGAACGAGTTCCGCCTGGGCAGCCAACCGGAGGGCTTCCGCCCGGTTGACCAGCGCCTGGAGGTCGGCGATCCGTTGCGCATGATCTCTTGCGCTCCGTTCCACCAGGCCTCCGATGTGGGACGGAACCTCGGACGGACGACGCAGCAGCCAGCTCTCCGCTTCGGCGATCCGGTTTTCCGGAATCGGATCACCCCGCTGATACAGCTCCTCCATCCTGGTACGCCAGCGGACGAAGTCGGCATTCTCCGCCACCAGATGAGCGAGCCTCTCCCATCCGCCGATGAGAGCCTCATGCGTCAGTTCGGCTGTCGGAACGCCGTCATCATCTGTGCCAAGGGACACGAGGCGTCCCTTGGACAGCCGATCGAGAGCAGCCCAGTCCGCCCCGGTGTCGCCGCGACGGGCGATGCGCCGCGTCGCCGGTGCTTGATCGAATTCTGTGCGTACGAGGCTGAGCAGTGTTCGATGAAGAACTTCTTCGGGCACCCCGTCACCAAGAAGACTTGCGGCAATCCGTTCGGCATGTGCGCCAAGCGCACCTGTGACCCCGCCGATCCTGCTGTATTCCTCGTGTCGCAGCCTGCCGGCATATTGCAGATCCCACAGTTGGGACACGGTGAATTCGACCAGGGGCAACGTGCCCTGCTCGCTTCCCGCATCCTGCAGGATTCTTTCCACCAGGCCGTCCGCATACTTCACGCCGCGGCTTTCGGCGGGCTGAATGATCGCTTGTCGTAGTTGCGTGGATGTCATCACCTGGAGGGGAAACATCCGATCGTTCAGGCTTGCCTCCACTGAAGGGTGTGAGAGAAGATCGTTTACGAAGTCCGCTCGCAGCGAAATCAGGATACGTGCTGGTATCGCCGCTCGCGGAGGTTCCCGAAGAACGAGTTCCACCAGGCCCCGGGCCTGCTCCCCGTCATCCGTCAGGCATTCTTCGAACTGGTCGGCGATGAGCAGAACCTGTGTATTGCGTATCGCCGCAAGTGCTTCGAGTGACTCCCACGGATCGCCCGCGCCCAGACGCGCGCCGCGGGTTCGTATCCGGTCAAGACGCAGCTCGTCTGACGGGTCGTTGCTTTCGGCGCGCAGGAGTGCGGCGGCCAGGGCGTCGAGCGGGCGAGCGCCGGGTCGGAAGGGCACCACCATCCATGATTTCTGGCTGCGCAGTAGTGGAATCAACCCCGCCTGTACCAGCGAGGTCTTTCCGACTCCGGATGGCCCTGTCAGGCAGACCAGAGTATTCGCGCGAACCCGTGCGGCGAGCTTCTCCGCCTCCTCACCTCGACCGACAAACAGATGTGCGTCCTGCTCCCGAAAAGCGCTGAGCCCCCGATAGGGGGACGCCGGGATGACTCGGCATACATCAGGCCATGCCTCGGTCAGGCGTCGGACCGGAATGGCATAAGCGTCTTCGGACCTGTCGTCTCTCGAGGCTGCGGAGAACAGGCCGAGGACCACGCCGTCACCATCGAAGACAGGGGAGCCGCTGTAG
>NZ_CAKKTL010000095.1:11928-16843 GCF_920664355.1 Protofrankia sp. CiP1_Cm_nod2 | reverse complement strand
AACATTGTCACACCGAGCGGCGGAACACGGCTTTCCAGGAGTGCTGGACGAGCGGCGGTGGGCGCTGCTCCGCTCAGTCTCAGCCCGGCGATATCTCCCCCGAAGGAGCCTTGCGGAGGAGGCGGAACCCACGCTTCCACTGTTGCCTCTCGCAGTGACGCGCCGTCCAGTTGGGGAAAGTCGAGAAGTAAAACATCGTCAGGCTTCTTCTGTTCCCGCTGTGACCTGCCGAGAGCGGTATTGACCACGTGGGCGCAGGTCATGATTTCATGTTCGCCTACGAGCACACCGACCCCCGCCGCTTTTTTCGTCATTCCTTGGCGGATCCGGACGACGCACCCACTCCGCGGATCAACCGACTCGGTCATGCAGTGCTTTCACCGCCACGCCACGTCATTGAGACGGTGAAGTTGACCTCAGCCGTACCCTTCGCGATGATCAGCCCTGTTTCGCCGCCGACGTTCACCCCGAACTCGACGGTGAACTCGTCCGGTGCGATGTCGCGGAGACCCTGCCAGATGGACCGTACTGCTGGAGCCAGATCCGCAAGCGAGGATTCCAGCGCACGCCGCGCACGGGCCGCCACCGTACCCGGATCGTCAGAGGCCAGTTGAAGTTCGCCCGGGACCTCCCGCCGGTCCACCTCGACCAGCACCATGCCGCCGCTTTCCAGCGGCACCTCCATCAACATCCAGATCCCCCGCTCATCCGTCCGATCACCAGGCCGGTCGGCCGACCATGACGGCCGTTGCCCGTGCCACGCGGTCATCATCTCTCAGAGCATCACCGTAGATGTCAGCACATGGACGCAAACAGAAGCGTCGACGGTGTCAATCATCGGCTGTGAGCATGTTCCGCGGTCAGCCTCACCGGCCAGCCGAGTCCGTTCCAGGACGGCCGCGTGCACGACCAACGGAGACGAGCAGCAGGCACGCCGTCGGGCAGGCCGAGCGCGACCCCGAGCGCCGCCACATGCCCGGCGACCAGCTCCGGGTCCTGCGCCGGCACCTACCACACCACATCGAACCCGCCGGCATGCCGGCGGGCGTACTCCACCGCCAGCGCGGTCTTGCCCACTCCACCAAGCCCGTGCAGCGCGCACACCGCGACCGCACCCGAGGCGGCCAGCTGCCGGTCGACCGCGGCCAGCAGATCGCCCCGGCCGACGAAGTGCGCCAGCCGGGGCGGCACGTTCCACACCCCGGGAAGCTCCGGGGGGAACGCCGGCCTCGCCGGAGCCGACGGGCCGCCGCCGGGAAAGCCCGGTTCCACCGGGGGTTTGGCCCGCTGCGCACCGGCGGCGGCCCGCAGCCGCCCGGCCGCGGTGGTCTGGTCGACCCCGAACAGGTCCACCGTCACGAGCTGGCCCAGCAGCCCCGGGCGGGGCAGTCCGCCACCCGGAACACCAGCAGCTTCCGGGCCCGACCCAGCGGATCAGACCGCCAGGCCGCCTGCCATTCCGCCGTCGCGTACGCCGATTCCAGGTAGGCCGTCGAGAGCACCGCCACCGTCCGCGCGGACGCCTGCGTCGCCTGGTGCATCGCTTCCACGAAACCAGCACCGGCCGTCACCTCTGGGGCGCCCGCTGGCACGGACATCCATGGACGTCCACAGACGATTACAAGCAAACTGCGAAGCGTCACATGGTCCCGGACCCGTCCGTAGCAACGGTGACCCCTGAAGCGGGCCGGCGAGGCGTTAGAGAGCGCCCGTGGGGAATACATGGGGACGAAAGGCACGGTAGTGGTCCGATGCGGGAGACTGCGCAGGTGAACGGCATGATCCCCGCAAAGGGAGCTTTCGATCTCTCTTTGGTGATCTTTTCTGGCGTTGTGCGTGGCTGGTTGTGCCCGGTGGCAAGCGGGCGTCAACCGCTATCTGTGGGAAGGCGCTATCGGGCCAGGCCCTGGAGCGGGAGTGATCCGGGGGCATCCGGGAAGGGATGCGTTCTGCCTCGTGGGTGGTGACGGCGGGTGACAGGCGACGTTGCCTGCCCCCTTGTAGGGCATTCTCCACTGTCTGCGCTGGTCGCGCGTGGGCTGTCGGCCGTTTTGACGTCCGCGACAGCATGCGGTAGTTGTTTTTCTATTGTGATTTTGAAGTGTGAGTGATGATTTTTATAGTGCGATAAGTGATGATGGCGCGCACCGGCTGTCCTGGCCGGGTGTTTTCGGCGGGTTGAAAAGATCACGAGCTTTGCGTTGAAAGATCGGGATCGTCGCACCGGCGAGTCGCTGCGTGTACGGCGTCATACGGCCGGTGGGTTGCGGCATCGTCTGGCCGGTGGGTCGTGGCGAGGACGTCGTCGAGGCGATCTACCGGGTGGCGTGGCCGGGGCTGCAGTCCTGCCCATGGGTGCCTGTCGGGATCCCTACAGGGGCGGCCGGGGGTGGCCGGGGGCGGCCGGGAGGGCGGGTCCCCAAATTTTATGATTCATAAAATTATTCTGTGATCAGAAACGCAGAGAAGTGAAGCGCGGCGGAGGGCGTGAAGTGGCTGCCTCTGGACGCTGTGTAGTTCCGTGCCAGCTTCGCTGGGTTGCAGTCGTCGACGCTGTGGTAGATGTCACCATAGTTCATTGATATGATCTTTACGAGTGTTCGACGGATGTTGTGGAGATCACATACTGCCGGGGTTCGGTGTCATTGGTGTAAGCCTGGCTCATTTTCCGCGGGAATAGCCTGGATGCCGCTGTGGGCACGGGATCCAGGCGGGCGCCGATCCGCCTGAACGATCATCGGACGTGTGTCCGCCGGTGCCCGGATGGCGCGGAAACAGCAGATGGTGGGCATGGCGGGCGTAGTGCGCCCGCCGGCGGCGAGAGCGTCGGCGTCCGCGCTGCCGATCTTGATGTTGCTGGATGGGGTGTCTCCGCCCGGTGGCGTGGCGCCTCCCGTGACGGCGCGAAACCGGCCATGGGCCTCCGCCTGGCGGATCATCGGACGGCGGCCGATGATTTTCTGTGGCCACCCCGGTCGAAACCATCGATTTCACGTGTTCCCGGGGCTTTCTTCCGCGAAACCGTGGCGGAACTCGCCGTCGGATTTTCTGGCGGTGCCGACAGCTTCAGAGAAACGGAGCCGTCGTCCTGGCCCGGCAGCCGCCGCCGGCGGCCGCGCCCGTATACAAAAATTTGCCGGCTGTCCGCAGTCCCATCAACTGCGCTGTTCCCGGCCCCGGCCGGCCCGAGCCGTTGGAGATATCCCTTTCGGGAACTTGCCGCTCCGCGGGAAGGGCGGTATAGGCGCCGGCCTGTCGCGGGTCGGGGCTGGCGGCCCTGCCGCGCCGGCGGGAGCGAGGCGTCCGTTCGGTGCGTGGCCGCCGGTCGCCTGGATCATGAAGTGGCGGCGGGCGGGCCTGCCGCGGGCGGCGGCGTCGAGACCCGCGGCAGACGTCGGATGTCGGCCGGCGGGCCAGGCTGAGCCCCGCCCGGCGCAGGCCGGGAAGTTGGGCTGCTGTGCGGCGATCGCGCAGGTAGGAGCAGGTAGGAGCAGGCAAAAGCAGGTGGATGACGGCCCGGGCAGGTGCGGGTGGGCGCGGGCGGACGGGGCGTGCGGGGCGGGGCCACGAGGCCCGGGCCCACCCGCCGATCCCTCACTGGAAGGAGTCGTTTCCTGCCTGCGCGTCCTTGTCACCGGATGCCTTGGATGCTCTTCGCCAGCCGGTCAGGAGGGCTGTTCGGCCGAGGAAGCGATCTCACCCGAAGAAATGATCGTGATGGACGCCTGCGTCGGCGGCGGATCCGGAGATCGACATTTTCGGCCGACCGCCTTGATCGCCGATTGTCGAGCCGGCGGTGCGGTGTCAAAGCTCTATCAGGTTGTCGGCCTAAGTGGTACGGTCGACATCCTTGGCACTCTGTCCATGCTCGCTCTGTCCGTGCTCACTCTGTCCATCCTATCGAGTAAGGATGCGCTCGCCGCTACCCCACGATGTTACGCTCCAGCTCTCACCATCGCCGACGCGATTCCCCGGTCGCGCCGATAATGCGACTCGTGGTTATTTCGGGGGCCGCCGCCTTCGTGGTCGGCGGGATGGGGTTCATTTCCTTGTCGGACACGACTGACACATCACCGGTCGTAGCGGGGCCGGTCGTGGCGGGCTCCGCGCCGTCCGGCGCCGCCGTCCGCCCGGACGCGGGCAGGGGGTCTGCCCACGTCGACGACCAGCTGTGGGCGTCGCCGTATCCGGGTCAGGCCTCCCCGTACGCGGTAGGCCCGACAGGTGTCCCGGGTGGTTCCACGGTCGCGGTCAGCGTGCTGACGCCGGGGCAGCCCCCGGAGGCCGGTGGTGGCGTCATCGCGCCGAGTCTGACGGCGGCCGAGCCCGCCGCCGCACCGGCCCAGGGCGGGCCCGCGCCCGCTCCCGCCGCGCCTCTCGCGGGCAAGCCCGCTTCCCCCGCGCCCGCCGCGCCCGCGCCGGCGGCGAACGCCCCTGCCGCGGCGTCCACCCCGAAGCCCGCTCCCACGCCGACGCAGCAGCAGGCCGCTCCGCGGCAGAACTCGTGCCCGAGCCTGCTCGGGCTCCTGCGGCTCTGTCTCAACGTGTCGCTGGGCTGATCCTCCGCCGTCCGGGCGGCTGACCCGGACGGCGGAGGATCGACGGGATCACGCTGCGTCCCTCGTGTTGATCATGAGGTCGCGACCGGGGTGGTACGGCCATGCGGGCCGGGTCACAGCCTGCCCGCATGGAAGATCTTTTTGCTTTGGGGCGCACACCCCGTGGGTATGCGGCGAGGCGTCCGGAGGCACCCACTTCGTGTTGACGGGCCGGACGGGCTGACCGCCCGGGCACGGGCGCCGCGGCCGCTGATCGGTGCCGCGGCCATCGGGCTCGCGGTGAAGTTCGCCGCGGACGCGTACCCGTGACGTCGTCCCACCGGTGGCGAGAGAACACCGACGGGGCCGGGCCCGGA
>NZ_CAKKTL010000095.1:0-11774 GCF_920664355.1 Protofrankia sp. CiP1_Cm_nod2 | reverse complement strand
GGCCACCGGAGCCCCCCTCGTCGCCGTCTCCCCTCACCACCGGCAGCACCGGCGTCCCTTTCATACTTTTTGAGCTTTAGGTGATCATACGTCGACTATATGTGACTTGTCCGGCTTTTGCCGGGGCTGCCGGCCGCGCGCGGGGGTCCGGCGGAACGTGTTGAGTCTCGTTGCCACGCTCATAGGAAGAGGTTGCGCCGTGGTTGGCCTATTCTGGGACAGGATGACCGGGTGCCGATCCGACGCCAGAGTCCGTCAGGCCGCACGTCGCGACGTGCTCAGCCGATGTTGCCGTTGCCGGTCCGTAACGCCGGCCAGCCGATCAGCAGGCGCGACACGCCTGTGACGGCGACCTGCGGTGGCTGCAGCGCCCAGTGGAGCGACCCGGAGACCACGCACTGCCGGATCTGCCACGCCACCTGGCAGAACGTGCAGGGTTTCGACGCCCACCTGGCGGACTGCCAGCCGGGCCTGGCCACCCGTTCCGGCCGCGGCGGCCGGAGGTAGGCACCTTCTCCCCGCGCAGGACAGCCGCTCGTCGGGGTGGGGCGGTACGGGACGGAAGAACCGGCCGGGCCCCCGGGCGCTGCCCGTCCGCTCCGGGGGCCGTCGGCCGCCGGGCCGGGGGTGTCCGGGACCGGGAGCGCGGCCCGAGCCCTCAGTCCGGGGGGTCGGGAAGAGGGCCGACCCGTTGGGCGCCGATAGCGAAGCCGGCGAGGTCGATGCTGGTGTCCGTCCTGGGGGCGAACGAGCGGTCACCGCCGCCGTACACGACGGAGAACATGAGCCCGCCGATGCGCAGCTTGTCGGAGATGCGGGGGTCGTACCCGTGCTCCTTGAAGGCTTCCTTGTTGTTGATCCAGACGACCAGCAGCCCCTGGGAGAAGTCCTCGAAGTTCAGCCGGACTCCCTGCTCGACGCAGATCCACCTGTCGAGCTCCCAGGTCCACGTCTTCTTGCCGGAAATATTGACCGGATGGTCCGGACGCGCGGTGTTGGAATAGACGATGCCCTCGCCCCCCTTTCGCCAGCCGAACCGGCTGGCGAAACCGTTCCGGTCGGTGTCGGAGCGCTCCTCGTTCTCCTTCTTGTAGATGACCCCGTAGAATCCGGGGAGTTTCCCGCCCTTGTTGAAGTCGAAGTCGTGCGGGAATCTCACGTAGTAACGCAGGTACATCTGTAGGCCGGCCGGCCCTCCATGGCCAGGAAGAGCTGGCTGCCACCGTAGGTGTTCCCGTCGTTGTAGACCTGCCGGTCGACGTCGTCGTTGACCGGGCCGGCCGGCAGCGCCACCCGGGCCAGCCGGGGGAAGCGCGGGTTGTCCGAGGGCAGGATCTGCGTGCGGTCCAGGCCGAACGTTGCCCGCTGCTGTGGGATGAGGCCCTTGCCGAAGAAGTCCGCGGCCCCGTTCGCCAGGGTCGGCGGCGGCCCTGGCGCGGGAGGAGGCGTGGCAGCGCCGGCATCCGGCGGAAGGACCTCGCTGGCCGGGTCGAAGGTGTCGGAGGGCCGGGAACAGCCTGCCGCCGCCATGCCCAGCAGGCCGAGCGCCGACCCGAGCACGGCCCGCCGGGTCCGGGCCGGCCGGCCCGGGAGAACGATCCCGTCATCGGTGGGCCGGGAGGGCCGCGGGCCGGGTACTCCGGGCAGGTACAATCCGTTTCCGTCGTTCATCCACCGACTCCCGCTCGTGCGCCGCTGGGCTGGGGGTGATCTCAAGAATTCTCCGGGTTACGATACACTGTCCGCTCGGAGGCATATCGGTGGGTCACCGTGGCCGTCGGCCGTTGTGGTCCTTTTGGGGCAGGCCTATTAGGTGCCGGGCCCCGATCTTTATCCGGGATCGGGCGAGTGTCGTCGCCCGCGTTTTCCGGCGGAAATCCGGCGCCGTCCCGGCTGGTAATTGTCCGTATCGTTTCGCTTGCCAGGTGGCGGTCCCGGCGCGAACGGCGGCCGGGGCGAACGACGGCGACATGGCGACGGTGTGCTGCTACTTTCCGCGTTGAACGCAGTGCGGCCGGGGCCCGGGTGGCGCACCCGCTGCCGACCGGTCGATGACGGTCGTGGGCAGGGACGACAGCCATGGACGGGGACGGACAGGGACGGGCGGGGACAGGCGGGAGTGGGCGGGGGACGGGCGGACGCCCGGGGACCGCTGATCGCGGGAGAGCGGGTATGACGGTTTGCGGGCTGCTGCGCCTGGACGGTGCCCCGGTGCGGCGTTCGGTCCTCACGGCGATGCTCGCCTCGTCGTCGCTGGGCCTGCCGCCGGCACGGGGTGTGCACCTCGACGGGCCGTTCGGCGTGGTGACGGCCTCGGGGCCCGCCGGTGACCCGACACCGCCGATCGCGGTGGACGCGGAGGGGCTGGTCGTCGTCCTCGACGGCCGCCCCGGACGACGGCGCCGGGGCGGGAACGGCCCGGTAGCGCCGCGCGGCAGTGCGCCAGCCGGCCTCCATGCCCAACCGTCGGTTGCTGTGCCGCCAGGCCTGCCCGCGCGGCCGCCGGCCGGCGTACGGGATGGTCTGCCGGCGCAGCCGCCGGCCGGCGTACGGGATGGTCGGCCCGCCGCTCTTGCCGGTGCGGGCTGTACCGACGCCTGCCTGCTCGCGGCCGCCTACCGCAGGGACGGGGAACGCTGTCTCGGGCCGCTGGGCGGGGACTGGGTCGCGCTGATCTGGGAGCCGGACCGTCGGCGGCTTGTCTGCGCCCGTGCCGGCGATCCGGGGCAGGAACTGCTCACCTGGTCGGACGGGCGCGTTTTCGCGTTCGGGACGGAACCGGCGCAGCTCCGTGCCGCGGGGATGCCGGTGCTGCCGGTGATGCCGGGGATACCGGTGATGCCGGGGATACCGGTGCTGCCGGGGATACCGGTGCTGCCGGGGATACCGGTGCCGGCGGCGGGCCGCCCGCGTCCCGGCCATGGGCTGGGACGGGTCCGCTGGCTCGGGCCTGACGAGCGGCTCGCGGTCCGCCTGCCCGAGGAGGCGGCGGAGCGCTTCGCCGCGTGGGCCGGGCGGAGCGCGGTAGCGATCAGCCGGAGCGCCGGGTCCACCCGGTCGTGACGCTCCGGCTGATGCTGGTGATCCGTCGACTTGTCAGGGACGGCCGAGCGCGTGGTACGTCCAGCCCGCGGCGCGCCACTGGGCGGGGTTGAGGGTGTTGCGGCCGTCGATGACGGTGCGGGCCGCGACGACCGCGGTCAGGGCGTTCGGGTCGAGCTCACGGAATTCAGTCCATTCTGTGAGATGGAGCACAATATGCGCCCCGGTCGCGGCGTCGACAGCGTTGTCGGCGTAGATGAGCTCCGGGTAGGCCCGCCGGGCGTTCGGGATGGCGGCCGGGTCGTAGACGGCGACCGTGGCGCCGGCCTTGCGCAGGGTGTCGGCCACCGCGAGGGCGGGGGAGTCCCGGATGTCGTCGGAGTTGGGTTTGAACGCCGCGCCGAGCACGGCGATCACCTTCCCGGTGACGTCGCCGCCGAGCGCCTCGGTGGCGAGGGTGACGGTGCGGTCGCGGCGCCGCAGGTTGATGGCGTCCACCTCGGCCAGGAAGGCCACGGCCTGGCCGGCGCCGAGCTCGGTCGCGCGGGCCTGGAAGGCGCGGATGTCCTTGGGCAGGCAGCCGCCGCCGAAGCCGAGGCCGGCCTGTAGGAAGCGGCCGCCGATCCGGGTGTCGTACGAGATGGCCTTGGACAGGTGGGTGACGTCGGCCCCGGTGGCCTCGCAGACCTCGGCCATGGCGTTGATGAAGGAGATCTTGGTGGCGAGGAAGGCGTTCGCGGCCACCTTGACCAGCTCCGCGGTGGGGTAGTCGACGGTGACGACGGGCGTGCCGGCGGCGATCACTGCCGCGTAGACGCGGTGCAGCGTCGCCTCGGCGCTGCCGCCGGGCGCGACGCCGAACACGAGCCGGTCGGGGCGCAGGGTGTCGTCGACGGCGAAGCCCTCCCGCAGGAACTCCGGGTTCCAGGCGAGCTCGGCCTCGGGCGCCTGCTCGGCCAGCCAGGCGGCGAGGCGGGCCGCTGTCCCGGCCGGGACCGTGGACTTGCCCACGACCAGCGAGCCCGGCCGCAGCCCACCGGCGATCAGCCCGCTGACCGCGGCGTCGACGTAGCGCATGTCCGCGGAGTTCGACTCGGGGTGCTGGGGCGTCCCGACGCAGACAAAGTGGACGTCCGCCGCGCCGGCGGCGTCCGCCAGCGACGTCGTGAAGGACAGGCGGCCGGACTCCAGGTTCTTGCGGAGCAGCTCCTCCAGCCCGGGCTCGAAGAAGGGCACCTCGCCGGCGGTCAGTCGTTCGATCTTGACCGGGTCGACGTCGACGCCGATGACCTCGAAGCCCAGCTCGGCCATGCAGACCGCGTGTGTAGCGCCCAGGTAGCCGGTTCCAATGACAGAAATTCTCAATGGATCAACAACGGTTGTTGTTCCCATGTGGTTTGTCAACTCCCAGTTGGCGGTAATCTGACTATGGGCGTTGCGTATTCGACATGATCCGTTAACGTTCGTCGGCGCCCGGAGTCATGCGATGCGAAGAAGGGGCATTATGCACGTGCCTCGTAGTCGCAGAGTAAATCCGTCGGGGCCGCGTTATTTCTTGTGACAGGGTAAGTGCGTTCTGTAGCTACCGACACCCCGGGGTGCGTGCGATTCACGTCACACTGCTAACCTCCGGTGCACTGCCATCGGGAGTAGGGTCCTATGCGCCTTCGCGTCCGACGGCCAAGTCTTTGGCCGATATGAGAGGGAGGGCCGCCGGGCCGCTACTTTTCAGGTGGGTCTTTACGGTAACCCCTCGGAGGGAAAACGCCAGGCAATGGACGCGCTCAGTACCGTGATCGACCGCGTCGGATCATACTGGGGACTTGTTCCCCTGGGGATCGCGGGAGTGATCTCGTGGTCGGTGTGGTTGTTCCGACGTGTATTGTCATCTCGTTACAAGCCGATCAACAACAAGTTCCGGACATCCACATCCGTCGTCGTCCCCTCTTTCCGTGAGGACCCGGATGTCATAGAGCGCTGCCTGCAGACATGGCTGGCGCAGAACCCCGACGAGCTCATCATCGTCCCGGACGTCGAGGACACCGAGCTCATCAGCCGGCTGCGCAGGCACGCGCGAGAGCACCGCAACCTCCGCGTGCTTCCCTTCGTGCACGAGGGGAAGCGTTCCGCTCTCGGTGTGGGCATCAAGGCCGCCACCAAGGAGGTCGTGGTCCTCTGCGACTCCGACACGGCCTGGGAGCCGGGCCTGCTCGCCGCCGTCCAGATGCCGTTCGTCGATCCCAAGGTCGGCGGGGTCGGCACCCGGCAGAGCGTCTACAACGCGCGGACCAGCGTCTGGCGCCGGGTGGCCAACTGGCTGGTCGACATCCGTTACCTCGACTACGTGCCGGCGCAGGGCCGGGCGGGCGCGGTCGCCTGCCTGTCCGGGCGGACGGCGGCCTACCGCCGGTCCGCGATCCTGCCGGTGCTGCACAACCTGGAGAACGAGTTCTTCCTGGGCAGGCGGTGCATCGCCGGGGACGACGGGCGGCTGACCTGGCTCACCCTCGCGTCCGGCTACAAGACCGTGCACCAGGACACGGCCCGGGCCATATCGATGTTCCCCGACTCGCTGAAGGCGTTCATCAAGCAGCGGGTGCGGTGGAGCCGCAACTCCTACCGCTGCTACCTGACCGCGATCTACAAGGGCTGGCTGTGGCGGCAGCCGCTGATCTGCCAGATCAGCGTTCTCCAGATCCTGCTCACGCCGGTCACCATGGGGGTGGCCATGACCTATCTGGGGTTCTGGATGGTCCGGCCGCAGGCGAACGCCCCCCTCATCGCGGTCGCGTGGCTGCTGGGCGGACGCGCCGTGCGCGGGCTGTCGCACCTGCGGGAGCAGCCCCGCGACATCTTCATCCTGCCGGTGGTGGTCGTGATGATCGTTATCGTTGCCCTGCCCATCAAGACCTGGGCATTCATAACGATGAACAAGCAGGGCTGGCTGACCCGGCGCGCCGACCTGATAGGCGGCGAGGGGCAGTCGGACGCCTCCGTTCGGGTGAGCCAATAATGATCGGAGTTTCATGATCATCCCGACGCTCGGGCCCGCTGTCCGCCGTGGGCTGTCGTCCGTCGCCAGGCCGTCGCCCGTCGCCAGGCCGTCGCCCGGCCGCCGGCGACGGGCGCGGGCCCGCCTCCTCGCCGGCGGCGTCTGCGCGGGCGCGCTGCTCGGCGGCCTCCCCGTCCTGGTGGGCACGGCCGGCCCCGCGCTGGCCGCGCCACCACCGCCGCTGCCCCCGGTCACCTCGGCGGACGCCAAGAAGCAGGCCCTGCTCGTCGACGCCGAGGACATCCGCCTGCGGTCGACGTTCGAGAAGTTCGGGGTGCTGCGGGCGCCTGCCATGGTGCAGACCCAGGGCAGCCTGCCCACCCTGCTGCTGCCGGCCCGGCAGGCTCCCTACACGGTCGAGGAGGTCGCCGCCGCCGGCGGCATGCGCCGTGAGGTCGACGGCGCCACCCTCGTGCTGGCCAACATCGTGGTGGGGCCGGACGCCCGGCTGGTCATCGACCAGCGGGCCGGGTCGCTGCGGCTCGCCAGCAGCCCGGCGGGCTTCGTCGGGCTCACCAGCTGGCGTGGGGCCATCGAGATCAACGGTAACGCGCAGCAGCCGCTGAACATCGTCGGCTGGGACATCAAGGAGCTCAAGCCCGACGCCAACACGGTGGACGGGCGCGCCTACATCCGCACGATGGGTGGCGAACTGGTCGTGCGCAACGTCCGGGCGTCCAACCTGGGCTTCTGGAACGGCCGCACCGGCGGCGTGGCCTGGACGGGCAGCAAGGGCGAGCCCAGCACCGGTGGCGCGGCCAACTCCACGTTCGTCAACAACGTCTGGGGTGCCTACATCTCCGGTAGCGAGGGCATCCAGATGATCAACGTGCGGCTGGAGGGCAACGACCGGGCCGGCCTGGCGATCCACCGGGACGCGGTCAGCACCCTCATCTCCGGCAGCACCTCCACCGGCAACCACGGCGACGGCATCACCATCGACCGCGCCTCCGGCTCCCGGGTCATGCGCAGCACCATCACGGACAACAGCGGTGACGGGATCACCCTGGACGGCCGCGGTATCGGCATCGTCGCCACCGCCACCGGCGTCCAGATCAACCAGATCAAGGGAACCGTCATCGAGGCGAACACGCTGAGCGGCAACGGGCGCTACGGCGTCCGGGTCCTCGGCGGTGAGGACACCGTCGTGCGCGGCAACAAGGTGTCCGGCAGCCAGGTGGGCGTCGTGGTCAAGAGCGGCGCGAACGGCACCCAGATCCTCGACAACACCGTCGGGGGCGTGGTCGACTCCGCCCTGCAGATCGGCCCGGACGCCAAGCGGACGGCCATCACCACCAACACGCTCGCCGACGGGCGGATGGGGATCATCACCCAGGACGCCGCGACGAACATCATCAGTCGTAACAGGATATCCGGCTCGACCGAGTTCGCGGTGACCGTACGTGGCCAGTCCGACGGCACGACCGTGGGCAACAACACGTTGGCCGGCCGCGGCTGGCGGGCCGTCGACATCCGCAAGGCCGTCGGGATCACCGCCGCGGCCGTGAAGAGCAACGACACGTCGAAGTGGATTCCCCGGCTCGAGCGCCCGTGGTACGTGATCTTTGAACGGCACCCGGCCCTGTTCGTCTGGTCGTTCATGGCGCTGCTGCCGATTCTCGGCTGGCGCACCGGCCGGCGCTGGCGCAGGCGCGCGACCAAGGAGCACCCCTACCCCGAATCCGATCTGCTGGTACGGCGCATGACCACAGCGTCCGCCGTGTCGGCCGTGCCGGCCAGCCCGCAGCCGGTCCCGGCCGGTCTGCAGCCGGCCGTCGGCGCGGCCGGGCTGCAGGCCGCCGTCGACCGGCTGGAGCTGGTCGAGGCGACCGAGGTGATCTCCATGCCCCCGCGCCCCAGGGATCCTGGACGGACGCCGTTGGTACCCGGCCAGGGCGCCCATCGAACGACCACCTACCGCGGTGCCGCGGCGCAGGAGCACCCGCCGGCACCCCAGCCGCGGTACGGCGACCAGCCCTGGCCCGCCGCGTCCGCCCCGTCGCCCGGCCCCGCCGGCCGGCGGGCGGGGCCAGGCGGCCCCGACAGGGCGTTCGGCGGGAACGACCACGACCGCGACGGCGCCCGGGTCAACCAGGACGACAACCCGACCATGGATGGCCTGCGCTACCTGCGCGACCATGCGGCGCGGTATCCCGACGGCTCCTTCGACCGGTTCGCCGGGGGGAACGACGGCGCTTTCCGTGGCGACGGGCCTGCCGGCGCCTCCGCGTCCCAGGGGTATCCGCAGCCCTGGAACGACCAGCTGCCAGACGATCGTTTTTATGAGGACGGCCCGGAGGCGGACGACGTCACGGTCAATGGCGACCGCGAAGGTGCCGCGGTGGTGAAATACGACACCGTCGGATCGCGGGCGATGGTTTCCTACAATGGAAAAGACCGCGACCGTTACAGCAGGAGGGATCCACTGTGACGATCCCTCCCGGGGGGGTCCCCGCCGTGGCGGCCGGCCCCCCGGCAGGGCCGCCCCCCCGGGGCATCCGCAGGTGCCGGAGACTGTGCGTGGCGGCGGCGGTGCTCGCGTGCGCGGTGACGCTCGCCGCCTGCCAGGGGGGCACGAAGACGGCGAAGCCGCAGGCGCCGCCGGCCACCGCCGGCTCCGGAGCCTCAGCGGCCTCCCCGCAGGCGTCCGCCGCCGGGGCCGGGCCGGCCGTCACCCAGGGCGGCGGGCCTCAGCCCGGCGGCCAGGAGGTGGCCTGTCCGGCGGGTGAGCCTACGGTCCGTAATCCCGGTGATCTCAAGGTGGCGCTGGCGTCGGCGAAGCCCGGCGCGGTCATCCGGCTGGCCGACGGTACGTACGCCGGTGGCTTCACCATCGCCAGGTCGGGCACGGCGGCACAGCCGATCTGGCTGTGCGGCTCGCGCGGCGCCGTGCTGGACGGCCAGGACGACACCGACTACATCCTGCACATCGACCATGCCTCCTATGTCCGCCTGTCGGGCTTCAGCGTCCGTAACGGCAAGAAGGGCGTGATGGCGGATGGCGTCCAGCACGGCATCATCGCCGGGCTCAGCGTGAGCGCCATCGGGGACGAGGCCATCCACCTGCGTTCCTTCAGCTCGGACAACCTGGTGACCGGAAACGTCATCCGGAATACCGGGAACCGCTCGGAGAAGTTCGGCGAGGGCATCTATGTCGGCAGCGCCAGCAGCAACTGGTGCAAGTACTCGGACTGCCGCCCGGACAACAGCGACCGGAACTCGGTCATCGGGAACGACATCGCCGGCACGACGGCGGAGAACATCGATATCAAGGAAGGCACGACCGGCGGCATCATCTCCGGGAACACCCTGTCCGCCGACCGGCTGACCGAGGCCGACTCGTGGATCGACCTCAAGGGCAACGGGTGGACCGTCGTGGACAACACCGGCCAGGGTGGCGGGAACATCAAGGACGGTATCCAGACCCACGTCGAGTCCGACGGTTGGGGGCGGCGGAACATCATCCGGAACAATGCGCTCACGGTGAACGGCGGAGGCTTCGGCGTTTACATCCACGATGGCGACAGGACCCAGAACGTGGTCGGTTGCGACAACAGGGTCCAGGGCGCGAGCCGGGGCTTTTCCAACGTCAAGTGCTCTTAGGCCGTGGTATTTCCGCCGCCGGGCGGACGGCAGCGCTGGCTGTTGACGCCGCATGCCGTCGCGTCCGACGTCCGTAGTGATTATATTGTAGTTATGTTGTGAATGTCTTCACGGGGTGTGAGAAGCCCGCTGGCGTTCGAGCACCGTACGGGTGACCCGGCGCTCCGCCACGAACGACAGGAAGGGGATCGTGCCGGCCAGCATGACCAGCAGGGTCGGTCCGGTACGCAGCCGGCACCGGGACGACAGGTCCGCCGTCAGGGCGAGATAGACCATGAACAGGAACCCGTGGATGGGGCCGACGGCCTCGGCGAGCGTCGGGGCGTCCGCCAGGTACTTCAGCGGCACACCCACCAGCACGAGCGTGATCAGCCCCACGCCGACGAGATAGGCGATCACCCGGAAGCGCAGCAGCGCACGACGGACCGCGCGCTCGCTGGAACGCCCGGAGCCCGAGGCGGAACCGGCGCTGGCGCCGGTCGCCGCCGGTCCCGCCGTCCCAGGGCCCGCCGCGGGCCGCGGCCCCGGAGCCGCCCTGCCGGAGTCCTCCCTGGTGGGCGGTGTCACCGGGTCCCCGACCCGGATGGCGTGTCCCGCTTGTAGAGCGAGGCGAGATAGCGGTTGTACGCTTCCAACTCCTCGTCATCCTCCTCATCGTCGCCGGAGCCACTGCTGGGCGGACCGTCAGCGCCAGGCCCGCCCGGCCCGCGGTGTTCGTTCCATGGTTGTGCGTCCGTACCGGGACGGGCCGCTTCCTCGGCCGCGGGAGCCGGCTTCGCCGGTCCGGGGCGAAGTTCCTCGCGCACCATCTGCGACCAGCCGAAGATCACGGCCATGGCGAAGATCGGCCATTCCACGCCGTAGAAGAGGTTCTGCAGGGTTCCGCGGCTGGACTGCCCCTTCTCCCACTGCCACCACCCGAGCCTGGCGAACAGGCCGATCATGAAGAGGGCGAGCGCGTGCCGCAGGATCCAGGAGGGTGAGAAGAGGATTCGGCGCACGTCTGCGACGCTACATCCGTTCGTGCCCGACGCGGGGCTGTCGGACGGGTTGACAAGTACGGCTCGCCCGCCCCGGCTGGGGGGGGTTAGCGGGGAACGGGCGAGCCGGAACGTTCGGAAACAGCGCTTTGGCCAGCCGAAAGATCATCGGTTCTGAGCGCAGCGGAGCTGTCCGCACGTTCATATGTCCAGTCGCTCGGGAGCCCGGCGGGGTTGCCGCGTCCAGAACATTTTTTCAACGTCGCGAACGGCTCACCGGTAGCCGGAGAGGACGGCGGCGGCAAGCGAGACCTGCCCCGCGGGCCCCGCCTGAGCCTGCGGGGCCCGTAGCGGCCTGCCGCCGCCGGGGCCACCCCGCCCGTCCGCGTCACGCCGTTCGTTCTGATCATCACGGTCATCCGGGTAATCGGGGTCGCCCGGGTCGCCCGGGTCGCCCGGGTCGCCGGAACCGGGCTCTGCCCGGGCGGACACCTCGACGTTCAAAGTGCGCCCGCCCGCACCCGGACCGAAGTCGATCTCGACGACCGAGCCCGTCCATCTGCTCGAACGGCCCGCCGGCACGACGACGGACGAGACATCCTGCCCGTCGATGTCGGCCCGCACCACGCCCTGTCCCCCCAGCGTGCCCAGGTACAGGCTCAGACGGCCGGCCTGGCCGCCTGTCGGGACGGCAAGCCGGAACCTGCCGGAGCCCCGCAGCGCCAGGGCGTCGGCATGGTTGCGGCCCGTCTGCTGCGGGCTGCCCGCGCTCCAGTCGAACCGGGCGGGACCAGGGACCACCGTCGGGATGTCGCCGGACACGTTGATCCGGCCGATGACCGGCTGTGCCAGATTCGCGCGTACCCGCTCGGCGGATCTGCCCGCGCCGTTCCCGTAGAGGACCCAGTCCTGGACGTCCGCGCCCGGCAGGACGATCCGTTCCGGGGCTGTTGGGCCGACGCTGAGCCGGACCCGCGGCGCCTCGCCCGCGGGTGTCTGGGCCGGCGGGGGCGCGGCCGCCGGGCCGGGCGTGGTCTGCTCCGTCGGCCCGCTCGACGCGGGCTGCCGCGAGGAGGCGGGCAGGGGCGGGACGGCCC